>NZ_JBKFSQ010000016.1:0-99899 GCF_046569525.1 Salmonella sp. 741265055_HSA
CCACTTTGTCGGATACATCAGATTATGACCAGACGGTTCGCGCTGTACGCTTACCGCCATACTCATTTATGGTCGCTTTATCCTGCAGCGCTGGTTTGATGAAGCCTGGTTGCGTTACCAGGAAAACCGGATGCTTATCGCGCGTCTCGACGTTATGGCTCACCAGGATGCACTGACCGGGACCGCTAATCGACGTTCAATGGAAAGTTTTCTTGGGGATGCTCTCCGCCAGGCGGAGTCGTTTGCACTGATCATGCTCGATGTGGACTATTTCAAAAACTATAACGACCATTATGGTCACCAGGCTGGCGATGCCTGTCTGGCAAAGGTGGCTGATGTGATGAAGAGATCGGTTCGTACTCCGGCAGACCTGGTGGCACGTTACGGGGGCGAAGAATTTGTCGTTGTGCTGCCTTCGTCGTCGCTGAATGAAGCTGCGCTGGTTGCTGAACGTATTCAGACAAACCTGCGTGAAATCGCACTGGCGCATGTAGCATCTGCGGTTAGTGAAACGGTCACTGTCAGCATGGGCATCACCCTTTCCACAGCCGGTGACACTGTTACCGGCATTATTGCCAGAGCGGATGAGGCCCTTTATCGGGCTAAACAACAGGGACGTAATCGTTGGGTAAAGTAAAACCAGTTGCCCGGTGTTTGATACAGATGATCACCTTGCCATACTCAGATAATTAAAACTGAATATTTGGAAGCAAAAAAGACAGTCGGACTCACGGAACCTTTGCGCTGGTACAGCCTGAATATCAGATAAAATTATGTCCAGCCGCAGATAACCAGTTGACAAAGGTTACACCGACGCTGGACATACCGCTTTTGTCAGTCAACTCATGAAAAAACAGTCTTTTTTTTGGGAAATATTCTAGCAGTATTTTCTAACTATATTCTAAGCGCAAAAAAAACAAAGGGGTTACCTTTCGGTAACCCCTTGTTTAATCTGGCGGAAGCGCAGAGATTCGAACTCTGGAACCCTTTCGGGTCGCCGGTTTTCAAGACCGGTGCCTTCAACCGCTCGGCCACACTTCCGGAATGAGGCGCACTATAAACATCCCGGTGCGTCATGTAAAGACCGAATGTGTTCGTTTGCGTGAAAAACAGGCAAAATTTCGTTAATTGCCTGAAATAGCGGCACATTGACCATTTCTTCAACACAAAAACTGGCTTAATACGTGTTGATCGTCCCCACTGTTTTATCGCTGTGATTATCAATTTTTTATCGGTAGCGCGTGGTTGGCGCTGCCGCCTGTTTTATGGCGTAGCGCCAGACATGAGCAGACCGTTTTAACGACGGTAATCACCTGAAATCTCTTAAGGAAACTAAACGTAAACGAATGCGTAAAGATGGGTAAAACCACTGGGTGACAGTGACTGTTTTTATTATTCTCCTTTATTAATTACATCTGTCATAAGAGAGTGACTAATGGATCGTATCATTACATCATCGCGTGATCGTAGCTCGCTACTGAGTACGCACAAAGTACTGCGCAACACCTATTTTCTGTTGAGCCTGACGCTGGCTTTCTCCGCAATTACCGCGACAGCCAGTACGGTACTGATGCTGCCCTCCCCCGGCCTGATTCTGACGCTGGTCGGTATGTATGGGCTGATGTTCCTGACCTATAAAACCGCCAATAAGCCGGTCGGTATCCTGTCTGCTTTTGCGTTTACCGGCTTCCTCGGCTATATCCTGGGCCCGATTCTTAACGCCTATCTGTCAGCAGGCATGGGCGATGTTATTGGCCTGGCGCTGGGTGGTACCGCGTTAGTATTTTTTTGCTGCTCCGCTTACGTTCTGACCACCCGTAAGGATATGTCTTTCCTGGGCGGTATGTTAATGGCCGGGATCGTCGTCGTGCTGATTGGTATGGTGGCGAATATTTTCCTGCAACTGCCTGCATTGCACCTGGCGATTAGCGCGGTGTTTATCCTGATTTCCTCGAGCGCTATCCTGTATGAAACCAGTAACATCATTCACGGCGGTGAAACCAACTATATTCGTGCGACCGTCAGTCTGTACGTTTCGCTGTACAACATCTTTGTCAGCCTGCTCAGCATCCTGGGCTTCGCCAGCCGCGACTAATCGACATTCCCCTCTTCCAGCCCTGCTTATGCAGGGCTTTATTTTTTGCTACACTGCCGTCCGTGTTGATTACGCAGTGAAACGTTATGTTGATCTTTGAAGGTAAAGAAATCAGTACTGATAGCGAAGGCTATCTGAAAGAGACGACGCAGTGGAGTGAAGCGCTGGCAGTCGCTATCGCCGCCAATGAAGGCATTGAGCTCTCTGCGGAACACTGGGAAGTCGTGCGCTTCGTGCGCGAATTTTACCTGGAGTTTAATACCTCTCCCGCCATCCGAATGCTGGTAAAAGCGATGGCGAATAAGTTCGGCGAAGAAAAAGGCAACAGCCGCTATCTGTATCGTCTGTTCCCGAAAGGCCCGGCAAAGCAAGCGACCAAAATCGCCGGTCTGCCCAAACCGGTAAAGTGTATTTAATACCGAATACTGAAGCCTGTTAACGTCTCGCGAGGGCTGTGCGGTTCAGTGAGGATTTTGTCCACACGAGCAGAGCGCGGCCCGCCCTCTTTCAGCCACTTGATGAGCTTTTCCACCTGCGCCGCGTCGCCACAGGCCACCACTTCTACGCTTCCGTCATCCATATTCTTCGCATAGCCGGTTAACCCCAGCCGCTGCGCCTCATGCTGCGTGGTATAGCGAAACCCGACTCCCTGAACGCGACCATAAACCCAGGCGATAATGCAGACGTTCGACATGATGGTTCTCCTTTCATAATCAGTGGTGGAGGCTCATACAGGACATACTTAACGTACCTGACTGGGCAAACACCCATAATGTTGGCGGAATCTGGCCGTAAATCGCGACCCCGACAGGTAACCGCACCGTAGCGCTATTTCGCCGATCGGCAGCGTCGTCGATTGCAGTTGAGAAAGCGCGCAGGACATGCGCACCTCTTCAACAATTTGTCGATAACTCTGCGATTCGCGCTGCAAGCGCCGACGCAGCGTCGATGTTCCCATAGCAAGACGGCGGGCTATCTCCTGGGCTGTCCATAGCTTAGCAGGCGAGAGCATAATCAGTTGCCGCACCTGCTCGGTGAGGGTGTAACGCCGTTCAATAAGCAGCGGTCCTGCCGCGCCATCATGCAAAAGCGCTAACAGTAACCCCATCGCCTGATGTTCCTGTAGCCCAACGGGTAAACCCTGGCGCACAGCATCCAACACGTTCTCCCACATAAATGTCAGGCTACGGCTCATCGGGGTACACAGCGATGTCAGGTTTGCCGGTGGATAATCCTGAACGTACATCGTTTTAAAGCGAGCAATAATCTCCGGTGAAAGTAACAACAGGTCGGAGCGAAAACCGTTCTGCGCAGGCTGATTAATAATCTCCAGCGGCGTGTTCGCCGGGATAATAATCAACTCGCCCGGCCCGGCGACAAGGCGGCTATCATCCTGAATGATGACTTTACTGCCCTGCGTAATATGGCAGATAGCGGCGGAAAAAAGTGTAACACGATGCAAACGGTGCAGATGACTGGAACGCACCTCTGCCGTCGTAAGATCCTGATGTCGAATATGCATCTCCTGCACCGTGCCGTCCTCTGTTTTATCTTCCGTATGTGGCCGTGAATTGTGCTTTCGCAATCACATGCGCGTTAAGCATAAACCCTACCAACGCGCCACTCGACTCACTGTCGAGCGGCAGTGTTGCCGTATTCAGCGCCCACACAGTAAACTGATAGCGATGAGGCTTATCGCCCGGCGGCGGACAGGCGCCGCCAAAGCCAGCATAACCGAAATCATTCCGTCCCTGCACCACTCCAGCAGGTAACGTTTTTTTATCAGCCCCCGTCGGCAGGTCGTGAATCTGCGCAGGAATATTCACCATCGTCCAGTGCCACCAACCGCTTCCGGTGGGCGCATCAGGATCGAAGACGGTAATAGCGTAGCTTTTGGTTCCGGCAGGCGGATTGCGCCAGCTCAGCTGCGGCGAAATATTTTCTCCGCTACAACCAAATCCTTTAAAGACGTGCTGTTGCGTTAAACGAAAATCCGCCGGAATATCCGCGCTACTGAGGCTAAACGCCGACGCGGCAGATACGCCGCCACTCAATGCCATCATTGCGGCTGCGGTCAAAGAGAAGACTGTTTTCATTGTATTTCCTTCTTCATGTAAAGAAATAACACTATAAAAAGCGCCCGCTGAAGAAACTGTGCCTTTACGATTCTATTTTGTGCAGAAACGCTCACCGCCATACGCTGGTGATTGCCCCTCTTATCTGTGCTACCCTACGCGCCATTTCGTTTTCACGGTCCCTGGCTGGAGCTATCATCCGGCTCGCGTTACTGTTTGTGAGAGGTTACTCCGCATGACTGAATCTACATTTCCGCAATATCCCCGTTTAGTCCTCAGCAAAGGGCGAGAAAAATCTTTACTCCGCCGCCACCCATGGGTCTTTTCCGGCGCCGTCTCCCGTCTGGAAGGCAAAGCCAACCTCGGTGAAACTATCGATATCGTCGACCATCAGGGAAAATGGTTAGCACGCGGCGCCTGGTCGCCAGCATCTCAGATCCGCGCGCGCGTCTGGACATTTGATAAAGCAGAATCCATTGATATTGCGTTTTTCACCCGCCGCCTGCGTCAGGCGCAGCAGTGGCGCGACTGGCTGGCAAAAAAAGACGGCCTGGATAGCTATCGTCTGATCGCCGGTGAGTCCGATGGCCTGCCTGGCGTCACTATCGATCGTTTTGGTCATTTTTTGGTGCTGCAACTGCTCAGCGCCGGGGCCGAATATCAACGCGCCGCATTAATTAGCGCTCTGCAAACATGCTATCCGGATTGCGCTATTTACGATCGCAGCGACGTCGCCGTGCGGAAAAAAGAAGGGATGGCGCTGACACAAGGCCCGGTCACTGGCGAACTGCCGCCTGCGCTTCTGCCAATTGAAGAACACGGTATGAAATTGCTGGTCGATATCCAGGGCGGCCACAAAACCGGTTATTATCTTGATCAGCGCGACAGTCGTCTGGCGACGCGCCGCTACGTGGAAAATCAGCGGGTACTGAACTGCTTCTCTTATACCGGCGGTTTTGCCGTGTCGGCATTAATGGGCGGTTGTCGCCAGGTTGTCAGCGTGGATACCTCACAGGATGCGCTGGATATCGCCAGGCAAAACGTTGAACTGAACCAACTGGACTTGAGCAAAGCCGAATTCGTGCGCGACGACGTGTTTAAGTTGCTGCGCGCTTACCGTGAACACGGCGAAAAATTCGACGTCATCATCATGGACCCGCCCAAATTCGTCGAAAATAAAAGCCAGTTAATGGGTGCCTGCCGGGGCTATAAAGACATTAACATGTTAGCGATTCAACTGCTCAATCCGGGCGGCATACTGCTGACATTCTCTTGCTCCGGACTGATGACCAGCGATTTATTTCAGAAAATCATTGCCGATGCCGCAATAGATGCCGGTCGTGATGTACAATTTATAGAGCAGTTCCGTCAGGCCGCCGATCACCCGGTGATCGCCACCTACCCGGAAGGGCTGTATCTGAAAGGGTTTGCCTGTCGCGTCATGTAACTTGAAAAGTGGAATAGTATCCTCATATAAAGGGTATCTATTTCCCGGGAGGTGACTATGATAGCCAGCAAATTCGGTATCGGCCAACAGGTCCGCCATTCCCTGTTAGGTTACCTCGGAGTGGTCGTCGATATCGACCCGGAATATTCGCTTGATGAACCGTCGCCTGATGAACTGGCGGTTAACGACGAACTTCGCGCCGCTCCGTGGTACCACGTGGTAATGGAAGATGATGATGGTCAGCCAGTGCATACTTATCTGGCCGAGGCCCAGTTGCGAAGCGAAATGCGGGACGAGCATCCAGAACAGCCATCGATGGATGAACTGGCGCGTACCATTCGCAAGCAGCTTCAGGCGCCGCGACTACGTAACTGATTGTATTTAAAAGGCCGGAGAGCGATATCCGGCCTTTTAAACTTTTATTTCGCCAGCCCCAGGCGAGGGATCTCAATCGCCGGGCAGCGATCCATCACCACGGTCATGCCTGCATCCCGCGCCAGTACCGCCGCCTGCTCGTTGATCACGCCAAGCTGTAGCCACAGCGTTTTTGCGCCGATGGCGATAGCTTCCTGTGCGACGCCCCATGCAGCTTCAGAGTTGCGAAAAACATCCACCATATCGACTTTTTCGGGAATGTCCGCCAGCGTGGCATACCCCTGTTGCCCCAGCAATGTCTTACCCGCGACTTTTGGCGCAACCGGAATCACATGGTAGCCCTGTTCAAGCAGGTATTTCATTACCCGATAACTTGGACGATCGGGTTTATCGCTCGCACCTACCAGCGCGATAGTGCGAGTGGACGTCAATACATCAGCAATATCGGTCTCTTTCATCATCTTTCTCCTGGCTGTTTTGCAAAGTGTACGACAAACCTGACATAGCAACCATTCATCCCATACCGATGTATGAGAGCAAAACGCCAAAATATGTCTATATGTTAGTAAACATGATCTAAGAAAAATTTCGATACATTATTAGCCAGACGGCCTTTGGACAGGAGAACCTTATGAAAACCGGCGCGCTAACCACCTTCCTTGCTCTCTGTTTGCCGGTGACTGTTTTTGCCACAACGCTCCGTTTGTCGAATGAGGTTGATCTGCTGGTGCTGGACGGCAAAAAGGTATCCAGCTCTTTATTACGCGGCGCAGAGAGCATCGAACTGGAAAACGGGCCGCATCAACTCGTTTTCCGGGTGGAAAAAACCATCCGCCTGTCCGGTAATGAAGAGCGGCTTTATATTTCTCCGCCGCTGGTGATAAGTTTCGATACCCAGTTGATAAGTCAGGTCAATTTCCAGCTCCCGCGGCTGGAAAACGAGCGCGAAGCCTCGCATTTTAACGCGGCGCCGCGTCTGGCGCTTTTGGACGGCGACGCCATGCCCATTCCGGTAAAACTCGATATTCTGGCCATTACTTCTACGGCTAAAGTGGTCGATTATGAAATAGAGACCGAGCGTTATAATAAATCGGCGAAACGCGCCTCGCTTCCTCAGTTCGCCACGATGATGGCAGACGACAGCACATTACTTTCCGACGTCTCAGAGCTTGATACCGTACCGCCGCAATCACAAACTCTGACAGAACAACGGCTGAAATATTGGTTCCGACTGGCCGACCCGCAGACACGCCATCATTTTCTGCAATGGGCGGAAAAACAGCCGCCCTCTTGATATGAGTTGTCCCAGCGCGCAATTTTTTTGTCTTTCTCTTGCAGCATCAAGCGCTTCCAGTAATCTGTAGACAGGTTAACTACGGAATCGAATTATGGAACTGACGACTCGCACCTTGCCGACGCGCAAACATATCGCGTTGGTTGCTCACGACCACTGCAAACAGATGTTAATGAACTGGGTGGAACGCCATCAGCCGTTGCTGGAAAAACACGTTCTTTATGCAACCGGCACCACGGGGAATCTGATCCAGCGCGCAACCGGTATGGACGTTAATGCGATGCTGAGCGGCCCGATGGGCGGCGACCAGCAGGTTGGCGCGCTCATTTCAGAAGGGAAAATCGACGTGTTGATATTCTTCTGGGACCCGCTTAACGCGGTACCGCACGACCCCGATGTCAAAGCGCTACTGCGTCTGGCCACCGTATGGAATATCCCTGTCGCCACTAACGTCTCAACGGCGGACTTTATCATCCAGTCCCCGCATTTTAATGACGCTGTAGATATTCTTATTCCGGATTATGCGCGTTATCTGGCCGAGCGCCTGAAATAACCGCTACGCGGGCGGGATGCTGTACCGCCCGCGCTTTAGGGCTTCCTCGCCACCGGCACATCCAGCTGTTTAAGCGCCTCCACAAAGCGCGAGGGATTATCTTTATTAAAAAGCAGCCAGACCCGCGCACGCGCGCGCGTCAACGCCACATATAACAACCGCCGCTCTTCAGCGTCCGGAAAATCCTCAACCTGAGGAAGAAGCGCACTTTCCATAATGGATTCGCGCGCCGGGGCGGGGAAACCGTCGTTACCCTCCTGCAATCCGACAAGAATCACGTAATCGGCCTGTTGGCCTTTGCTGGCATGGATAGTCATGAAGTCTATCTGTAACTTCGGCCAGCGAGTCGCCGCTTTTTGTAGACTCGCGGGTTTCAGATGGTGATAGCGCGCCAGCACCAGGATACGTTCATCTTCCTTCGCATAGCCGGATAATTTATCCAGTAATGCGTCCAACTGGCTTTCATCCAATAACGTCACCGCTTTTTTATCGCCTGGGGTCAGACTATTTAACGGTTTTTTAAGCTGGTGCGGATTCTGCTGTACAAAGCGATTGGCAATATCGCCAATCCGACTGTTAAAGCGGTACGTGGTGTCCAGGTGGCAATGCTCGCCCTCGCCGAACGTCTGATGAAACGCCGTCGTTAAGGAGAGCTGCGCCCCGCTAAAACGGTAAATTGCCTGCCAGTCATCGCCAACGGCAAACAGCGTAGTCTGGCTATTCTGCTTGCGCAGCGCCTCTAACAGCGCCGCCCGTTGCGGGGAAATATCCTGAAATTCATCGACCAGAATATGCTTCCACGGGCTGATAAAACGCCCTTTTTCGAGGATCACCATTGCCTGATGGATCAGCCCGGAGAAATCAACGGCATTTTCCGCTTTCAACGCGCTTTTCCAGGCCTTCAGCAGCGGCGCCATCAGCTTAATGCGTTTGCCAAACAGCTCGCGGCACTCCTCTGGTGCGCCAGCGATCATTTCTGCCTGCGCGCCGCCGTGCATACGCATCAAACTGACCCAACGATCCAGGCGAGGGGCCAGACGCCGCTGTAATGTCTCATCGTCCCAGAAATTACCTTCCGGCACTACCCACTGCATCTCCTCTTCCAGCCACTGACGCCAGCCTTTGGCCTGCGCTTTTTTCTCGCTACACTGCTGACGCCAGGTGCGCAGAAATAGCTGATACCGCGCGGTGGCGTCACCTTCCAACTTACTGACAACCGGCGCTTTTTTACTGCCTTGCTGAATAATATACAGCGCCAGCGAATGGAACGTACGGGCAGTAATCTCTTCCGTATGTAAGCGCTCGCGGATACGCTCATCCATCTCTTCTGCCGCCTTGCGACCAAACGCCAGTAAAAGAATTTGCCCCGCATCGGCTTGTCCGAGCGCCAACAACCAACCCGCGCGCGCCACCAGCACCGAGGTCTTGCCGCTTCCCGCGCCCGCCAGTACCAGTAACGATGATTCGCCGTTAACCACCGCCCTGGCCTGGGAAGGATTAAGCGGAGAGGATTCTATCTGCGTAAAAAAGTCGGCATGCGCTTCCAGCATGGCATCAGCATACGCCTGATTATGCTGCTGCCGACTTCCCTCGCTATCCTGTAACCATGCCAGACACTTACGCCATATCTCGCGACAGTGAGCAAACTCCTCCAGACGTGAGACCGGTAGCGGCAAGGCGGCAAACGTCTGGCGAATTTCGTGTTCCAGCCCCCGAACGCGTTCACGGGTAAGCCATTGGTTTTCGCCCGTTCGCTCACTAATACGCGCCCATTGCTCTTGTAATGCCTGCGCGGCGACATCACTCATCTCCTGGCTCCAGCGACGCCAGTGCGCGTCCAGATAGCGATGGAATTGCTGGGTTTCCGACCACTCGGTACCGTGCAAACGCACGACTTTATCCTCCGGGAGGACAAACTCCAGCTCGCCCCATACCAGCCCACGCTTACAGTGAATCGCCAATAACTGATTGAATGGAATAAGATATTCATGCCTGTCGCCAGACACTTTCACCCCAGCGTTGAGGATCACGGCACGATCATACGGGTGTTGCGCCAGACGTTTTCCAAGAGAAGTTGCTTTCAGTTCCATGACTCAGCGAATCCAGACGTAAAGATGTGCTTATCAGTGTAACCGCCAGAGAAAACGTGCTCCAGTCTAAAAAAACGTTACAATTGCCCGCAGTGATAGAAAACCGGAATGAACTGAGGGTTTATGCGTACCGTTCTGAATATTTTAAATTTTGTACTGGGCGGCTTTGCCACTACGCTGGCCTGGCTGCTGGCGACGCTGGTCAGTATTGTGCTTATTTTTACCCTGCCGTTGACCCGCTCCTGCTGGGAGATAACCAAACTGTCCCTGTTCCCTTACGGTAATGAAGCCATTCACGTTGACGAACTTAATCCGGCGGCGAAAAGCGTATTAATGAATACTGGCGGTACCTTGCTGAATATTTTCTGGTTACTTTTTTTCGGCTGGTGGCTATGCCTGATGCACATTGCCTCCGGTATCGCGCAGTGTGTCACTATCATCGGGATACCTGTCGGTATTGCGAACTTTAAAATTGCCGCGATTGCGCTTTGGCCTGTCGGTCGCCGCGTCGTCTCTGTAGAAACCGCTCGCGCCGCGCGAGAAGCTAACGCGCGCCGCCGTTTTGAATGATCGGGACAAATAGCCTTTATGTTAAGTCCGTTGATTCGCCGTTATACCTGGAACAGTACCTGGCTGTATTACATCCGCATTTTTATCGCTCTGTGCGGCACCACTGCCCTGCCCTGGTGGCTGGGCGACGTCAAACTTACCATCCCGCTCACGCTCGGTATGGTTGCCGCGGCGCTAACCGATCTCGACGACCGCCTTGCCGGACGCTTGCGTAATTTAATCATTACCTTAATTTGCTTTTTTATCGCGTCGGCTTCTGTGGAGCTGCTCTTTCCCTGGCCGTGGCTATTTGCGTTGGGCTTAACGTTATCCACCAGCGGATTTATTCTGTTGGGAGGATTAGGGCAACGCTATGCCACCATCGCGTTCGGCGCGTTACTCATTGCCATCTACACAATGCTGGGTACCTCTTTATATGCGCACTGGTATCAGCAACCTCTACTCCTGCTGGCAGGCGCAGTATGGTATAACCTACTGACGTTAACCGGGCATCTGCTATTTCCGATCCGTCCGTTGCAGGATAATCTGGCACGCAGTTACGAACAGTTGGCGCACTATCTGGAACTGAAATCACGTCTGTTTGATCCTGATATTGAAGATGAAAGCCAGGCACCGCTCTATGATTTAGCGTTAGCGAACGGGCAGTTAATGGCGACGCTGAACCAAACGAAAGTGTCGTTGTTGACTCGCCTGCGCGGCGATCGCGGTCAACGCGGTACGCGCCGCACCCTCCATTACTATTTTGTGGCGCAGGATATTCATGAACGCGCCAGTTCTTCGCATATTCAATACCAGACGCTGCGCGATTATTTTCGCCATAGCGACGTCATGTTCCGCTTCCAACGTCTGATGTCGATGCAGGCGCAGGCCTGTACACAGCTGGCGCGCTGTATCTTACTGCGTACGCCGTACCAGCATGATCCGCGTTTCGAACGCGTCTTTACCCACATTGACGCCGCGCTTGAACGTATGCGCGCCAGCGGCGCTTCTTTGGAACTGCTGAATACGCTTGGTTTCTTATTAACCAACCTACGCGCCATTGATGCGCAACTGGCGACGATCGAGTCGGAGCAGGCCCAGGCAATGCCGCGCAATGAGTCAGAAAACCAGTTGGCTGATGATAGCCTGCACGGGTTTAGCGACATCTGGCTGCGTCTGAGCCGTAATTTTACCCCGGAGTCCGCTCTCTTTCGCCATGCGGTACGCATGTCGCTGGTATTGTGCATCGGTTATGCTCTCATCCAAATTACCGGGATGCGCCACGGGTACTGGATATTGCTCACCAGCCTGTTTGTTTGCCAGCCTAACTATAACGCGACCCGCCATCGCCTTGCGCTCAGGATTATCGGTACGTTGGTAGGCGTTGCGATCGGCCTGCCGATTTTATGGTTTGTCCCTTCGCTTGAAGGACAGTTAGTTCTGCTGGTGATTACCGGCGTGCTTTTCTTCGCATTCCGTAATGTGCAGTATGCCCATGCGACGATGTTCATCACCCTGCTGGTATTACTCTGCTTTAACCTCCTGGGCGAAGGCTTCGAGGTAGCGTTACCGCGCGTCGTCGACACGTTAATTGGCTGCGCTATCGCCTGGGCTGCGGTCAGCTTTATTTGGCCGGACTGGCGCTTTCGCAACCTTCCCCGGATACTCCAGCGCGCCACCGATGCTAATTGCCGCTACCTTGATGCGATCCTTGAGCAATATCACCAGGGACGGGATAACCGCCTGGCCTATCGCATTGCCAGACGCGACGCGCACAACCGCGATGCAGAACTGGCATCCGTGGTTTCTAATATGTCGAGCGAACCCGACGTCACGGCTGAAACCCGGGAGGCGGCGTTCAGGCTGCTTTGCCTCAATCACACTTTTACCAGCTATATCTCCGCCCTCGGCGCGCACCGCGAAAAGCTCAGTAATCCGGACGTGTTGGGGCTTCTGGATGACGCGGTCTGCTACGTTGATGATGCGCTTCATCATCAACCTGAAGACGAACAGCGCGTACACCAGGCGCTGGAGGGTTTAAAACAGCGAGTTCAGTCGCTGGAAACACGTCCGGACAGCAAAGAACCTCTGGTTGTTCAACAAATTGGTTTGCTCATTGCCTTACTGCCCGAGATTGGACGCTTGCAACGGCAAATTTCACCGCCGACTTCTACATTAATTACCCAGCCGTAAGCGAATGAGCCCAGTCGGCAAGCTCCTGGCGACGACTCGCCGGGAGCGCCGCTTCATGTACGCCGACAATTGCGCCTTCCAGGGCATACAAAACTTTCACCGTCAGCAAGGGGTTGCTTTGTCGCAACCTTAGCCAGCACATTTTCGCGCCCAGTATGCGTAACATATTTTCATCCTTTATCCCTGACTCATTGAGCAATGTTTCCAGATGGAAGGTCATATTGGGGAGATCTTTGAGTCTGTGCTGTAAAATACGGCTGTGTTTTTCCTTCATTGCCGCGTCAAGAGAATACTTCGATAAACGTACCAGCTGCTGCTGATCGCGCCACAGGCTTTCATCCACCCGGTAATAGTTGAGCATAACGGGACGTCCACATTTCATAAACATGAGCCAGGCGGGAGGATGCTTCACACAGTAGGGTACGCTTTCTTCACAGGCGCGGAGATAAAGCTCGCCATTAGCCACCATCGCAAAGACGGTATCCTCCACGGTCAGACTATAGCTACCGAATAAAGATCGATACTGGATCGTCCCCAAAGAGGCCAAATATTCTTGCGATTTATAGATCCTGTCATAAGAGAGTGCTCTCATAAAATTCCTTTTAAATCATAAAGTAAAAGAATGATTTGCAGTAACGGATCCGTTAATGACGAAAATAGGCAACTTATACTCCGCGAGCAAGATGATTTTTATTTTTGACGCCACTAAGAATAAAAATTGCGAGACAGTTTCCGAAAATAGAGTTGATCTTTCATCGCCACAGGGGTACTGTATGAATATACAGTAACTCACAGGGCTGGATTGATTATGTACACTTCAGGTTATGCAAATCGTTCTTCGTCATTTCCTACCACTACCCACAACGCTGCGCGCACCGCTACGGAAAATGCCGCGGCAGGACTGGTCAGTGAAGTTGTCTACCACGAAGACCAGCCCATGATGGCGCAACTCCTGCTTTTGCCTTTACTCCGTCAGTTAGGCCAACAATCACGCTGGCAGCTCTGGCTCACGCCGCAGCAAAAGCTCAGCCGTGAATGGGTACAATCTTCAGGTTTGCCATTAACGAAAGTGATGCAAATTAGCCAGCTTGCGCCTCGTCATACGCTGGAGTCGATGATCCGCGCTTTGCGTACAGGAAATTACAGCGTGGTAATTGGTTGGTTGACTGAAGAACTGACAGAAGAAGAACATGCCAGCCTGGTTGAAGCAGCGAAGGTAGGTAATGCGGTAGGGTTTATCATGCGCCCTGTACGTGCGCACACTTTACCCAGGAGACAGCATTCCGGGCTAAAAATTCACTCTAATTTGTATCATTAAGTAAAATTAGGATTTATCCTGGACTTTTTTTTACGCGAGCGCATCTCCTTTGAGTGGTAACGTTTTTTTTGCGAGAAAGCTTGCCAGAAGCGGTTTCCGCAATTTTTGCTGTACGATTTATTATCTGAAACTGTTAAATGATGTGTATATCCGTCATGTTTTTTTCACATGTCTGACGGAGTTCACACTTGTAAGTTTCCAACTACGTTGTAGACTTTACATCGCCAGGGGTGCTCAGCATAAGCCGTAGATATCGGTAGAGTAACTATTGAGCAGATCCCCCGGTGAAGGATTTAACCGTGTTATCTCGTTGGAGATATTCATGGCGTATTTTGGATGATAACGAGGCGCAAAAAATGAAAAAGACAGCTATCGCGATTGCAGTGGCACTGGCTGGTTTCGCTACCGTAGCGCAGGCCGCTCCGAAAGATAACACCTGGTATGCTGGTGCTAAACTGGGCTGGTCTCAGTACCATGACACCGGCTTCATTAACAATGATGGCCCGACTCATGAAAACCAACTGGGCGCAGGTGCTTTTGGTGGTTACCAGGTTAACCCGTACGTTGGCTTTGAAATGGGCTACGACTGGTTAGGCCGTATGCCGTACAAAGGCGACAACATCAATGGCGCTTATAAAGCTCAGGGCGTTCAGTTGACCGCTAAACTGGGTTATCCAATCACTGACGATCTGGACGTTTATACCCGTCTGGGTGGTATGGTATGGCGTGCAGACACCAAGTCTAACGTCCCTGGCGGCGCGTCTACTAAAGACCACGACACCGGCGTTTCCCCGGTATTCGCGGGCGGTATCGAGTATGCCATCACCCCTGAAATCGCAACCCGTCTGGAATACCAGTGGACTAACAACATCGGTGATGCCAACACCATCGGCACCCGTCCGGACAACGGCCTGCTGAGCGTAGGTGTTTCCTACCGTTTCGGCCAGCAAGAAGCTGCTCCGGTAGTAGCTCCGGCACCGGCACCGGCTCCGGAAGTACAGACCAAGCACTTCACTCTGAAGTCTGACGTACTGTTCAACTTCAACAAATCTACCCTGAAGCCGGAAGGCCAGCAGGCTCTGGATCAGCTGTACAGCCAGCTGAGCAACCTGGATCCGAAAGACGGTTCCGTTGTCGTTCTGGGCTTCACTGACCGTATCGGTTCTGACGCTTACAACCAGGGTCTGTCCGAGAAACGTGCTCAGTCTGTTGTTGATTACCTGATCTCCAAAGGTATTCCGTCTGACAAAATCTCCGCACGTGGTATGGGCGAATCTAACCCGGTTACCGGCAACACCTGTGACAACGTGAAACCTCGCGCTGCCCTGATCGATTGCCTGGCCCCGGATCGTCGCGTAGAGATCGAAGTTAAAGGCGTTAAAGACGTGGTAACTCAGCCGCAGGCTTAAGTTTCCGTCTGATAAAAAACCCCGCGCCGCGGGGTTTTTTGCTCTGGTCTGGATGACAACGCCTTTCAGCGTTACTTCTTGCCTAATAACGCCTGTAAATCCTGCTTTAACGTGGTCATTTGCGTGGCATATTTCTCTTTATGCTCCGCGTCTTCTATCAGTTGCACTATCGTTTCGGATAATGTTTTACCGCGTCGCTGCGCAAGGCCCGCCAGACGCTGCCAGACCATAAACTCTAAATCGATAGATTTTTTGCGCGTATGCTGATGTTCCGCATTGAAGTGTCGTTTGCGTCTTGCCCGAATGGTTTGTTTCATCCGATTAAGCAAGGCAGGATTCATATGCCTGTCTATCCAGACATTTACCCGCACCGGTTCATTTTCGAGGGCCAACAACAAATTGACGGCTTCCTGGGCAGCACTGGCTTCCACGTAGCGGGTGATCAACTCCCCTTCGCGGTGCTTTTTCACCAGATATTTCCATTTCCAACCGCTTTCAAGATTTTCAAGTTGTTGATATTTCATTGTGATCCCAATGTTACCGTGTAACTGTTATCAGAATATCAGTTTTTTAGCTATCTGAAGAAAAGAATCTCGAACCTGTGAATGGTTACACGTCTTCATATTACTTTGCATTCGCTTTCCGCGTGTGCAGCGTGACGGGTTAGGCTATAATCCCCCCTTTTACAACAGACTAAAAAACCTCAACTTTGACCATTACGAAACTTGCATGGCGTGATCTGGTTCCGGATAGCGAAAGCTATCAGGAGATATTTGCACAGCCACACGCGACTGACGAAAACGACACCTTACTCAGTGATACTCAGCCACGACTGCAATTTGCGCTTGAGCAGCTTATTCAGCCGTGGAGCTCATCCTCTTTTATGCTGACTAAAGCGCCTGAAGAGCAAGAGTATCTCACTTTACTTTCAGATGCCGTCCGCGCTCTGCAAACCGATGCCGGACAATTAACCGGCGGACATTATGATGTTTCCGGGCATACTGTTCATTACCGCGCCGCGCAGAATGCGCAAGACAACTTTGCCACCGTCACACAAGTCGTCAGCGCGGACTGGGTCGAAGCCGAACAGCTCTTTGGTTGCCTACGGCAGTATAACGGCGACATTATCCTGCAGCCGGGACTGGTTCATCAGGCGAACGGCGGCGTGCTGATTATTTCCTTACGAACCCTTCTGGCGCAGCCGTTGCTATGGATGCGTCTGAAAGCCATCGTTAGCCGCGAACGTTTTGACTGGGTGGCCTTTGACGAATCGCGTCCATTGCCGGTCTCCGTGCCATCAATGCCGCTCAAGCTGAAGGTGATTCTGGTTGGCGAACGTGAATCACTGGCCGATTTTCAGGAGATGGAACCGGAGCTCGCGGAACAGGCTATCTACAGTGAATTTGAAGACAATTTACAGATAGCGGACGCAGAAGCTATGACCCTGTGGTGTCAATGGGTGACGCGTATCGCTTCACGCGATAATTTGCCTGCCCCGGCGCCGGACGCCTGGCCCGTCCTGATACGCGAGGCTGTGCGCTATACCGGCGAACAGGATACGCTGCCTCTTTGCCCACTGTGGATAGCCCGCCAGTTTAAGGAGGCGTCGCCTTTATGCGAAGGCGATACCTGCGGCGCAGAAGCGCTCAGCCTGATGCTTGCCCGACGCGAATGGCGAGAAGGCTTTCTGGCGGAGCGGATGCAGGATGAGATTCTGCAAGAGCAGATCCTGATTGAAACCGAAGGCGAACGCGTTGGACAAATCAATGCGCTTTCCGTCATTGAGTTTCCCGGGCATCCGCGCGCCTTTGGCGAACCGTCGCGAATTAGCTGTGTTGTGCATATCGGCGATGGCGAATTTAACGATATTGAGCGCAAGGCCGAACTTGGCGGGAATATCCACGCTAAGGGAATGATGATTATGCAGGCCTTCCTGATGTCGGAGTTGCAGCTGGAGCAACAAATTCCCTTCTCTGCCTCGTTAACCTTTGAGCAGTCCTACAGCGAAGTGGATGGCGATAGCGCCTCAATGGCGGAATTATGTGCGCTCATCAGCGCGCTGGCCAATGTGCCAGTGAATCAAAACATTGCGATTACCGGCTCGGTCGATCAGTTTGGTCGCGCGCAACCGGTGGGCGGGCTAAACGAAAAAATTGAAGGTTTCTTCGCCATCTGCGAGCAGCGGGAATTAAACGGTAAACAGGGCGTGATTATCCCTGCCGCCAATGTCCGCCATCTCAGTCTTAAATCTGAACTGCTGCAAGCGGTTAAAGAAGAGAAGTTCACTATCTGGGCGGTAGACGACGTGACCGACGCCTTACCGCTACTGTTAAATCTGGTGTGGGATGGCGAAGGTCAAACGACGTTGATGCAGACTATCCAGGAGCGTATCGCACAGGCGACGCAACAGGAAGGCCGTCATCGTTTCCCGTGGCCATTACGTTGGCTGAACGCTTTTATTCCGAACTGATCGGACTTGTTCAGCGTACACGTGTTAGCTATCCTGCGTGCTTCAATAAAATAAGGTTTACATAAAACATGGTAGATAAACGCGAATCCTATACAAAAGAAGACCTTCTTGCCTCTGGTCGTGGTGAACTGTTTGGCGCTAAAGGGCCGCAACTCCCTGCGCCGAACATGCTGATGATGGACCGCGTCGTTAAGATGACCGAAATGGGCGGCAATTTCGACAAAGGCTATGTCGAAGCCGAGCTGGATATCAATCCGGATCTATGGTTCTTCGGATGCCACTTTATCGGCGATCCGGTGATGCCCGGTTGTCTGGGTCTGGATGCTATGTGGCAATTGGTGGGATTCTACCTGGGCTGGTTGGGCGGCGAAGGCAAAGGCCGCGCTCTGGGCGTGGGCGAAGTGAAATTTACCGGCCAGGTTCTGCCAACAGCCAGGAAAGTCACCTATCGCATTCATTTCAAACGTATCGTAAACCGTCGCCTGATCATGGGCCTGGCGGACGGTGAGGTTCTGGTGGATGGTCGTCTGATCTATACCGCACACGATTTGAAAGTCGGTTTGTTCCAGGATACTTCCGCGTTCTAAGTGTTGAATTGATATTCCGCGCTATCGGTATCATGCTTGCAAAGCCAATAAAGGCGAAACCTCCGCACTGCGGAGGTTTCTTTTTCTAAAGAGACAGAATCAGGCCATTACCGCCCTGTCCTCCATGGCTTGTCGCCAACCTCCCAACCAGTATGACCGTTGATTCAGCGTCTGATAGGGACACATTTCTTTTGATCGTCCGGCGATGCCGGCCTGATATCCACGTTGATGTGCCCGTTCCAGGCGATCTCGTTTTTGTCTCTTCATGCCTCGTTTCCCTCATATTTGTATCTGGTGGAAAAGAAAACAGTGATTACAAAATGTGCAATCACACTACACGAATACCTCTAAATGGATCGCCCGTCAATGCGCAAAATTCACACCAATGTCATATTTGTGAGCTATACGGTAAATCATTTGTACAAAAAATGTGAGCCAGAACAATTATTTTTCCGGCGTCAAAAATAAAAAAACCGCCTCAGGCGCACGACCTGAAGCGATTAAATTTACATTACTTTTATCTCAGGGAAGTCGCTTTATCTCATCTGCGATAGCGGCTGCTTCCTGACTCCATGCGCTTGCCAGTACTTTGACCATCTCATCATAGCCATCTTTCTGCTGGCTGGCTTCGATATGGAAAGGCCGCTTAATCAGTTGTCCGTTGTGGTTTAATAGCCACTCCCCGCTGACGATAACCTTACCATCGTAACGTCCATGGAATCCGGTTACGGTAACATTTAACGTATCCTGGGTGGTTCCCAACGGCTGGGAAGCGACGACCCAGCCAGGAAGCCGGGCGCTAAGATTCGCCACCAGCGTGTTACGTAATTGCTGGTCCAGCGGGCTGGCCCACAGATTGTTATTGGCAATCACATACTGGACATCACTGGTTTGATACACCACACCGTTACCTGCCAGATAGTCAGGTACGGAAACCTGCTCTACCCATAAGAGACGGTTGCCCTGGCTTGCGGTGCTTTGCACACCGCTTTGCGCTATCGGGAGCTGATAATAGCTTTTATTCTCTCCGCCGGAGCTACATGACGCCAGCCAGAACGCCATTATCACGACTAGCCATTTTTTCATTGTTTCGCCCTCTTAGGCTCTGGATCTTTTTTATCCTTCGCTTCAAATACCAGCGCGTTGCTCTTCTCGTTCAGAGTTTTCAACACCGGTTGTAACTCACGAAGCACCTGATCGAGACGCTGCATATCCGCCACCATTTTGTTATACGCCGCCGATCCAGGCTGGAAACCTTGCATACTGCGGTTAAGTTCGCGTAACGTCGTTTGCATATCCGCCGGAAGCTGCTGCATCGACTGACTGGAGGTAATCTTGTTCATATTATCCAGCGTGGTTTGCAGCCGACGCATAGTACGCTGGCTTTCAGACAGCGTATTGGTCGCTTGTTCGATCATCGGATTCAGCGGCAGGTTGTTGATCTTATCCAGCGTTTCCACCAGTCGCTGTTGAATTTGCGCTAGGCCGCTGCTGACGGTGGGAATAATTTCATAACCATCAAATTCACGTAGCCCGGTAATCGGCGGCTCCTTAGGATAAAAATCCAGATCGACATACAGCGCCCCGGTCACCAGGTTACCGGTTTTAAGCGAAGCGCGTAAACCGCGCTTAAGCAGTTCCGTCAAATGCGCGCCAACATCCGCATTTTCTCCCAGTTGCGCTTTCAGACGCTCCGGTTCAATGCGCACCAGCACAGGAATACGGTAATCGTCGTTAAACACCTGACGCATATTAGACGCAAAGAAAGGCACTTTGCTTACCGTCCCCAGACGAATACCGCGGAACTCCAGCGGCGCGCCGGGTTGTAATCCGCGCACCGAATCTTTAAAGAACATCAGGTAATCGATATGATCGGTGTACAGCGAATCCTGAATACTTTTTTGATCGTCGTAGAGATTAAACGCCGTTTTTTCGGCGACGGGTTGCCCCTGCTCAAGTCCTTCCGGCACATCAAAACTCACGCCGCCGCCAAACAACGTCGTCAACGATCCCATTTCCACGCGCATTCCCGCCGATGTCAGATCCACAGCGATACCGCTATCTTTCCAGAATCGGACATTACTGGTGACCAACCGATCGTTTGGCGCCTTAATGAACAACTGATAACTCATTGTCCGTTTTTGCGGATCGAAAGAGCTGGTTTCAACGGACCCTACCCGATAGCCCCGGAACAGAACGGGATCGCCGGGACTGAGTTGACCGGCCTTTTTGCTGTCGAGAATCACACGAATACCTTTGGCATCAGGCGGTGCCAACGGCGGTGAGTCAAGAAGCTGATAGCTTTCTGGCTGGCTGCCCTTATTCCCTGGTTGTAGTTCAATATATGCGCCTGATAACAGCGTCCCAAGCCCGCTGATGCCTTCACGCCCCACCTGCGGTTTTACGACCCAAAATACCGAGTCTTTATGCAGCAATTTTTCCATACCGGAATGAAGCCGCGCTTTGATTTGTACATGGGTCAGATCGTCAGTCAGCGTCGCGCTTTCAACCACGCCGACATCCACGCTGCGACTTTTGATCGTCGTTTTTCCGCCTTCAATGCCTTCCGCATTGGTGGTGATTAAGGTAACTTCCGGTCCCTGGTGGCTGTAGTGATAAAACAGAATCCAGGCTCCGATAAGCGCAGTAACAATCGGGAATATCCAGACAGGCGACCAATTTTTCACCTTTTGTACTTTGGCTTCCCCTTTTTTAGGTTCCATGCTATCAGGACTCCTCATGGCCTGGTTCGTATTCACGATCCCACGACAGACGCGGATCAAAGGTCATCGCAGAAAACATTGTCATTATGACGACTAAAGCAAACATCAACGCACCCATCGCAGGATAAATATTCATTAATCCTCCCATGCGCACCAGCGCAGAGAGTACGGCAATGACAAAGACATCAATCATTGACCAGCGTCCCACAAACTCCACTACTTCATAAATAAAATGCATCCGTTCACTGTCGCGCTTACCGTGGCCTTTCGCATCCCAACAAAGCCAGGCAATGGCGATCATTTTTAGCGTCGGCACCATAATACTGGCGAGAAAGATAACCGCCGCCACCGGATAAGACCCCTCGCTCCACAGCAAAATTACGCCAGCCAGAATGGTCGACGGCATTTTCGAGCCCAGTAAGTCGGTAATCATAATCGGCAAAATATTGGCGGGCAGATAAAGCATGATCGAAGTAAATAATAACGCCAGCGTCCACTGCAAACTGTTTTTACGCCGGACATAGCCTTTCGTATGGCAACGCGGACAGACGAGACTCTCCGCAGGCAGGATCGCCGTGCAGCAGGCGCAAGAACGCAAAGACTGCCGGATACCGGTAATCCCCGGCGTTAACGGCTGCGCCAGTGCAGGCTGCGGGGCGATATCATCCCACAACCAGCGGCGATCGACACACTGGAACGCCCGCAGTTGAACGAGACAAAATAAGCACCAGGGAATAAAGCTGCTGCCGATGCCGATATCGCCGTAGGCCATCAGCTTAACAAAACTGACCAACACCCCGGCGAGAAATATTTCCGCCATTCCCCACGATTTGAGGAGGAAAAAAATCCTTGCCAGCGTTTTTTTTACCGACAACGGCAGATTGGCGCGGTTGACAAGTAATATAATGGTCACCAGGCAAAATGCCGGCACCAGTTGGACAAATAATAAAAAGAACGTGCCGAGGCTGGCGTAATCTTCAGAAAACATGACGCCGGGGATTTCCAGAAGCGTGACTTCGCTGGTGACGCCCGCGACATTCATATTCACGAAGGGAAAAAGGTTAGAAAGCAGCAACATAAATAGTGCCGCTAACGCATAGGCGGTAGGACGCTGCCGGGGCGCGTCCCACTCGGTCGTTAACGTTGCGCCGCATCGTGGACATGCTGCTTTTTGCCCATGCGAGAGGCGGGGTAAAGCCACCAGCATGTCACATTGCGGGCACAATATGTGCTTCGCAGCATGGTGATGTTCACACATAGGCGCTCCTTTCGTTATGCCCCGTTTTTCAGACCTTCAAGATACTCCCAACGTTCGAAGGCTTGCTCAAGTTCTTGCTCCGCCTGACTTAAATCGGCCAGAACTTTCTGCGTTTGCTCATGGGGTTGGCTAAAAAAGGCCGCATCCGCAACCTGCGCCTGTAGCGCTTCCAGCTTCGCTTCCAGGTCTTCAAGCTGACCGGGTAACTGCTCCAGCTCGCGCTGCAGTTTATAGCTTAGTTTGCTACTGCCACGTTTTACAATTTCTGCTTTAGGGGCAATAACTTCCTCATTTTTTTTCGCCATCGGCTGTTTCGTCGCCAGATGCTGCTCTTGCTGCGCACGCGCATCATGGTAGCCGCCGATATAACGTCCGATTTTGCCGCCGCCCTCGAAAATCCAGCATTCCGTCACGGTATTATCGACAAATTGCCGATCGTGGCTGACCAGTAGTACCGTGCCCTGATAGCCATCAATTAATTCTTCTAATAGTTCCAGCGTTTCGACGTCAAGATCGTTCGTTGGTTCATCGAGAATTAAAAGATTGCTCGGCTTGAGGAACAGTCGTGCCAGCAGCAGACGGTTACGTTCGCCGCCGGAAAGCGCGCGGACGGGTGTCATCGCCCGTTTGGGGTGAAACAGGAAGTCCTGCAAATAGCCCAGTACATGGCGCGGCTTACCGTTTACCATCACCTCTTGCTTGCCTTCAGCAAGGTTATCCATCACGGTTTTTTCCGGATCCAGTTCGGCGCGATGCTGATCGAAGTAGGCGACTTCCAGCTTCGTTCCTACGTGGATGCGCCCGCTGTCAACCTGAAGCTGTCCCAGCATCAGTTTCAGTAGCGTGGTTTTACCGCAGCCGTTCGGGCCAATTAACGCAATCTTGTCGCCGCGCTGCACCTGAGCGGAGAAATCTTTTACCAGTTGTTTTCCTTCTACCTGGTAATCGACGTTTTCCATCTCAAAAACGATTTTACCGGAGCGCGTCGCCTCTTCGACCTGCATCTTCGCCGTGCCCATCACTTCCCGGCGCTCGCTGCGTTCACGACGCATCGCTTTTAACGCCCGCACGCGCCCTTCATTACGGGTGCGGCGCGCCTTGATACCCTGGCGAATCCAGACTTCTTCCTGCGCCAGTTTGCGATCAAATTCCGCGTTTTGTAATTCTTCTACGCGCAGCGCTTCTTCTTTCTCCAGCAGGTATTGATCGTAATTTCCCGGATAGGTGACCAGTTTGCCACGATCGAGATCGACAATGCGGGTCGCCATATTGCGAATAAACGAACGATCGTGAGAGATAAAAATAATCGTTCCGTTAAAGGTTTTCAGAAACCCTTCCAGCCAGTCGATAGTTTCGATATCCAGATGGTTAGTCGGTTCATCCAGTAACAATACGCGCGGATTGCTGACCAGCGCCCGACCCAGCGCGGCTTTACGCAGCCAGCCGCCGGAGAGCGACGACAGCGCGGCGTTAGGATCGAGTCCAAGCTGCGCCAGCACTTCATTAATACGGTTTTCCAGCTGCCACAGATTATGATGATCGAGCTGTTCCTGTACGCGCGCCATTTCATTGAGGTTTTTCTCGCTGGGATCGGTCATCACCAAACGGGAAATCTCATGATAACGCTTGAGGTATTCCGCTTGTTCTTCGATACCTTCGGCGACAAAGTCATAGACGCTGCCCGCAATATTACGTGGCGGGTCCTGTTGCAGACGCGCGACGATCAGATCCTGCTCATAAATAATACGCCCATCGTCCAGACCCTGTTCGCGGTTAAGAATCTTCATCAAGGTGGATTTCCCGGCGCCGTTACGCCCCACCAGACAGACGCGTTCGTTATCTTCGATATGCAACTCTGCGTTATCGAGAAGCGGCGCGTCGCTGAACGACAGCCATGCGCCATGCATACTGATTAATGACATTTACTTTTCCTTTCAGGCGGCGCGGATCAGCCAGCAGTTATGGATCTGACGGTTACGGGCAAAATCCGGGGAGAGCGTTTTTTGCGTAATTTCTTGTGCGGTAAGCCCCAGTTCCGCCAGCCCTTCCAGATCCATACGGAATCCGCGCTTATTATTTGAGAACATGATGGTGCCGCCTTTACGCAGCAGGCGTTTTAAATCTTTCATTAACGCGACATGATCGCGCTGAACATCAAACGACTCTTCCATACGTTTTGAGTTAGAGAACGTCGGCGGATCGATAAAGATCAAATCGAACTGTTCATTCGCCTCGCGCAGCCAGCCCAGGCAGTCGGCCTGAATCAGGCGATGCGCGCGGCCGCTCAGTCCGTTCAGACGCAAATTACGTTCGGCCCACTCCAGATAGGTGCGGGACATATCTACCGTTGTGGTGCTGCGCGCGCCGCCCAGACCTGCATGTACGCTGGCGCTGCCGGTATAAGAAAAGAGATTCAGGAAATCTTTGCCTTTGCTCATTTCTCCCAGCATCCTGCGGGCAATACGGTGATCGAGGAACAGACCGGTGTCGAGATAATCCGTCAGATTTACCCATAAGCGCGCATTATATTCGCTGACCTCAAGGAACTCGCCCTTCTCGCTCATTTTCTGATACTGGTTTTTTCCTTTTTGCCGTTCGCGGGTTTTTAACACCAGTTTATTCGGCGGAATACCGAGCACTGACAAGGTTGCCGCAATAATATCGAACAGACGCTGCCGCGCTTTTTGCGCATCCACCGTTTTCGGTGGCGCATATTCCTGAATCACCGCCCAGTCGCCGTAACGGTCTACCGCCACGTTATATTCCGGCAGGTCGGCATCATACAAGCGATAGCATTCAATCCCTTCCTGGCGCGCCCATTTCTCCAGCTTTTTAATATTTTTACGCAGGCGATTAGCGTAATCTTCCGCCACCGTCGCCGGCTTACTGTCCGCCGTGGTTTCCGCAATATGATAGTTTTTCTGCACGCAGTCCAGCGGGCCATTCTTGGCTTTAAACTGTTTGTCGGCACGCAATTGCAGGCTGCCCAGCAAATCGGGCGAAGCGCTGAACAGCGACAGGTTCCAGCCGCCAAACTGATTTTTCATGGTACGGCCCAGCAGGCTGTGCAACGCAATCAGCGCCGGTTCGCTGTCCAGACGTTCGCCGTAAGGCGGGTTACTGATCACCGTACCATACGGGCCTTTTGGCAATGGATTACTCAGTTGCGCCACATCTTTCACTTCAAAGGTGATAAGCTCCCCGATACCGGCGCGACGGGCGTTGCTGCGCGCCCGCTCAATGACGCGCGCATCGCTGTCGGAACCATAGAAATGAGAGGAATACTCCGCCAGCCCCTTACGCGCCCGGGTCTGCGCTTCGGCTTTCACTTCCTGCCAGATAGCCTCGTCATGCTGCGCCCAGCCGCTAAATCCCCAGTGACCACGGTGCAGGCCCGGCGCGCGATCGGTCGCCCACATCGCGGCCTCAATCAACAGTGTCCCCGAACCACACATAGGGTCGAGTAGCGGCGTACCGGGTTGCCAGCCGGAACGCATAACAATCGCTGCCGCCAGCGTCTCTTTAATTGGCGCCAGCCCGGTGCGATCGCGATAACCGCGCAGGTGCAGGCCATCACCACTGAGATCCAGCGCAATGCTGGCAGTTTCTTTATTCAGCCAGACGTTAATACGGAGGTCCGGCGATTCGCGGTCCACATTTGGACGCGGAAGATTTTTCCGCGTAAATGCATCGACAATCGCGTCTTTAACTTTCATCGCGCCATACTGACTATTACGGATGGTGTCGTTCAGGCCGCTGAAATGCACCGCAAACGTCGCGCCAGGATTAAAAATCTCTGTCCAGTTTATCGCCTGAACGCCGAGGTAAAGATCGAGATCGCTGTAGACCTTGCACTCACCCATCGGCAGGATAATACGCGAGGCCAGGCGGCTCCACATCAGGCTCTGGTAAATAAGCCGCGTGTCGCCCTGAAAATGGACCCCACCCTGAACAACCTGACACCCTACGGCGCCCAGTTTTTCCAGTTCAGTTTTTAACAGCTCTTCCAGCCCGCGGGCCGTACTGGCAAACAGAGAATTCATATTGTCACTTTTACGCTAAGAAAATTGTTGCGCATTATAGCTAATCTCACGCCCATGTCATAAAGTTGAAGGCTTATTTTCATTTGAGGGACTGTACGGTGGCGACGTTATCACGGCTCTTTATTCATCCGGTCAAATCCATGCGCGGCATTGGTCTGACTCATGCGCTGGCAGATATCAGCGGCCTGGCTTTTGATCGCATCTTCATGATAACCGAGCCTGACGGCACATTTATCACCGCCCGCCAGTTTCCACAAATGGTACGTTTTACCCCCTCCCCCTTACACGACGGCCTCCATTTGACCGCGCCAGACGGCAGTAGCGCGCTGGTTCGCTTTACGGATTTCACCCCGCAGGATGCGCCGACCGAGGTCTGGGGAAACCATTTTACCGCTCGCGTCGCCCCGACGGCGATTAATCAATGGTTGAGCGGCTTTTTCTCCCGCGATGTCCAGTTGCGCTGGGTTGGGCCGCAATTGACGCGCCGGGTTAAACGGCATAACGCGGTGCCGCTGGGATTTGCCGATGGCTACCCGTATTTATTGACCAACGAAGCCTCGCTGCGCGATCTGCAACAGCGTTGTCCGGCAGGCGTACAAATGGAACAATTTCGCCCAAACTTAGTGGTTTCCGGCGTAGCGGCCTGGGAGGAAGATAGCTGGAAAGTGCTTCGCATTGGCAATGTGATTTTTGACGTCGTGAAGCCCTGTAGCCGCTGTATTTTTACGACCGTCAGCCCTGAAAAGGGGCAAAAACATCCTTCCGGAGAACCGCTGGCGACACTGCAAGCTTTTCGTACCGCCCAGGACAATGGCGATGTGGATTTCGGTCAGAATCTGATTGCCCGCAATAGCGGCGTCGTTCGCGTCGGCGATGAAGTGGAGATTCTGGCGACAGCTCCGGCAAAAGCTTATGGCGCCACAACGGTCGACGACAGCGTTACGCCAGATAAACACCCGGACGCGAGTGTAACCATCGACTGGCAGGGGCAAACCTTCTGCGGGAATAATCAACAGGTACTACTGGAACAGTTGGAGAATCAGGGGATTCGTATTCCGTATTCTTGCCGGGCTGGTATCTGTGGTTGCTGCCGGATACGTTTGCTGGAAGGCGAAGTAAGTCCGCTGAAAAAATCGGCTATGGGTGACGATGGTACGATTCTGAGCTGTAGCTGCGTGCCTAAGACCGCGTTACGACTGGAAAATTAAACCGCTTGTTCAAGGCTGAAACTGTGACAGTGAACCTGCGGTTTCAGCCTGTCGTTCATAATTTTAATCGCATCGCCAAGCTGCATGGTTCGGCCTGCTATCACCACGCCCGGCTGTGCCAGCAGACACAACGCGGCATTTTCTCCCGGCTCAACGACCAGCAAATTAACTTGTTCCGCCGTATCGCTTAACCAGACGCTTGCGGCATCGCCCGTTCCCGGGGCCCACATTTCGCCATGCGCCACAAAATGCCAGCTTTTTGGCATCTGCGGTTTGAGATAGCGAATCGCCACCAGCGCATTCAACACCAACTCCGCGCGTTGCTCTTTGGTTAATTCGAAATCCCGGCATTTTTCTTCAAAGGAAAAATAGAGCGCGGCATCATCCACACAAAAACCGGTCGGGCAAAACGCGTCCGGCGTAAGCATTTTACGAGAGAAGCGCGAGCGAAAAAGCATACCATTGGCGAGATCGAGCATCATACGATCGTGCTCTTCATCATAATACCAGCGCCAGTTATCGTCAGGTTTAATTCGCATTACCTCTCTCCCGCTTTTAAGCAACTCGTAACAGCATTGTCCTTTCGCCGCTTCGTTTATTACCCCAATAATAAAAGCCTAAAATGTCTAAATAAGCAACAGTGGAGAAATATAAAACAACCAGCGCCGGAAATAAAGCCCTGGTTGTCTGATAAAGGGTAAAGTTTAGATGTGCGTTACGATTTCTTTAATCAATGGCGGGCCTTTAAAAATAAAGCCGGAATAAATTTGTACCAGCGTAGCTCCTGCCGCTATCTTCTCGCGCGCGGCGATAACTGAGTCAATGCCGCCGACGCCGATAATAGGCAATTGTCCTTTTAACTCCAGGGATAAACGGCGAATAATTTCTGTGCTTTTTAATTGTAATGGCCGGCCACTTAATCCCCCCGTTTGCTGGCAATTTTTCATTCCTTGTACCAGAGAACGATCGAGGGTGGTATTTGTCGCAATCACCCCATCAATATTATGACGAAGCAGGCTATCGGCAACCTGGATCAATTCTTCTTCACAAAGATCCGGCGCGATCTTTACTGCCACCGGCACATATTTATGGTGGATCGCCTGAAGATCGTTTTGCTTATTTTTAATGGCAGTTAACAGATCGTCCAGCGCATCGCCATACTGGAGCGTACGTAGCCCTGGCGTATTCGGCGAAGAAATATTAATGGCGATATAACCCGCATAAGCATAGACTTTTTCCATACAAATCAGGTAGTCATCTTTGCCATTTTCGACAGGCGTATCTTTATTTTTACCGATGTTAATTCCCAGAATGCCATCAAAATGGGCTTTTTTAACATTCTCGACCAGGTTATCGACGCCCAGATTATTAAAGCCCATCCGATTGATCAGACCTTCAGCATCCACCAGACGAAAAAGACGCGGCTTATCGTTACCCGGCTGTGGGCGCGGCGTCACGGTGCCGATTTCCAGGGAGCCAAACCCCATCGCGCCTAACGCGTCGATGCACTCCCCGTCTTTATCCAGACCGGCAGCCAGCCCCAGTGGATTTTTAAAGGTAAGTCCCATGCAGGTAACCGGTTTTGTCGGTACTTTCTGGCGCACCAGCGCTTCCAGCGGCGTACCTGTAATGCGGCGTAATTGTTGAAATGTAAATTCATGAGCGCGCTCTGGATCGAGCTGGAAAAGGGCTTTACGAACGAAGGGATAGTACATGAACTCTCCTGGATTCCCGGTGTGCAAACCGGGGGCGTATTATGGGCGATAACAAAGCAAAAGGGAATTGACCTACGGCAATAAATAGCAATCGTTTTCCTTCATTCTCACTTCACGTTTCGCCAGCGAGCGTCATCGTCCGGCAAAAAAATACCCGGCAGCGCTAACGCTTACCGGGCATGTCTTACCTCTTTATAGCGGATACTGTCAGGCCAACGCTTTAGTTATCTTCTCGTACAGATCGCCGGAAAGATTCTCCAGTCCTTTTAGCTGCTCCAGCGCCGCGCGCATTTTCTCCTGACGCTTATCATCATAACGTTTCAGACGAATCAGCGGTTCAATGAGGCGAGATGCTACCTGCGGGTTACGGCTATTCAGATCGGTCAGCATCTCGACCAGGAACTGGTATCCGCTACCGTCTTGCGCATGGAACGCCGCCGGGTTGCTGCCAGCAAACGCGCCAATTAATGAACGGATGCGGTTCGGGTTGCTCATACTGAAAGAACGGTGTTTGAGCAGGCCGCGTACGGTTTCCAGTACATTTTCCGCCGGGCTTGTGGATTGCAGGATAAACCATTTATCCATTACCAGGCCGTCCTGATGCCACTTATCGTCATACTCCTGCATCAGCGTATCGCGGCACGGCAACTGCGCCGCCACCGCAGCAGACAGGGCCGCCAGCGCATCGGTCATATTATTGGCGTCGCGATACTGTTTGCTGACCAGCGTATTAGCCAGCTCCGTCTCGCCGAACGCCAGGAAGCGCAGGCAAGCATTGCGCAGCGTGCGCTTACCGATATCGCCGTGATCAACACGATACTCATCCAGATGATTGGCGTTATAGATAGCCAGGAACTCATCCGCCAGTTCTGCCGCCAGCGTACGCGTTAGCGCTTCACGAACTTGCGCAATGGCGATCGGGTCAATGACCTCAAACAGCTCCGCAATTTCATTGGCCGAAGGCAGCGTTAAAATTTCTGCGGCCAACGCCGGATCGATTTTCTCATCCAACAGTACTGCGCGGAACGCATCAGCGACATGCACCGGAAGCGATAGCGGTTGCCCCTGCTGATGACGCGCCACATTCAGTTTAATGTATGTGGCCAGCAGGCTTTGCGCCGCATCCCAACGGGAGAAATCATTGCGCGCATGGCGCATCAGGAACGTCAACTGCTGATCGCTCCATTTATATTCCAGTTTCACCGGCGCTGAAAACTCGCACAGCAAGGCCGGAACAGGCTGGAAGTAGACATTATCGAAGGTAAATGTCTGCTCCGCCTGCGTGACGTTCAGCACGGCATTGACCGGATGACCGCCTTTTTGCAACGGAATGACGTTGCCTTCGTTATCGTACAGTTCGATGGCGAATGGAATATGCAGCGGCTGCTTCTCCGCCTGATCCGCCGTCGCCGGAGTACGCTGGCTGATGGTCAACGTGTACTGCTCGGTTTCCGGATTATAATCATCTTTTACCGTTACAATCGGCGTGCCGGACTGACTGTACCAGCGGCGGAAATGGGACAAATCGACATTAGAAGCATCTTCCATCGCCTGTACGAAGTCATCACACGTCGCGGCGCTGCCATCATGGCGCTCAAAATAAAGCTGCATCCCCTTCTGGAAATTTTCCTCACCCAGCAACGTGTGGATCATGCGAATGACTTCCGCACCCTTTTCATAAACGGTGAGGGTGTAGAAGTTATTCATTTCGATTACTTTATCCGGGCGGATAGGATGCGCCATCGGGCTGGCGTCTTCCGCGAATTGTAAACCGCGCATGGTTCGCACGTTACTGATGCGGTTCACCGCGCGTGACCCCAAATCAGAGCTAAACTCCTGATCGCGGAACACGGTTAGCCCCTCTTTCAGGCTCAACTGGAACCAGTCGCGGCAGGTGACGCGGTTGCCGGTCCAGTTGTGGAAATACTCATGACCTATCACGCGCTCAATATCGAGATAATCTTTATCCGTCGCGGTATCGGTTCGCGCCAGCACGTATTTGGAGTTAAAGATATTAAGACCTTTATTCTCCATCGCGCCCATATTAAAGAAATCCACCGCGACAATCATATAGATGTCGAGGTCATATTCGAGCCCAAAACGCGTTTCATCCCATTTCATGGAATTTTTCAGCGAGGTCATTGCCCACGGCGCGCGATCCAGATTGCCACGGTCAACGTACAGTTCTAACGCGACGTCACGCCCGGAGCGGGTGGTAAAGGTATCGCGCAGCACGTCAAAATCACCGGCCACCAGCGCAAACAGATAACACGGTTTCGGGAACGGATCTTGCCACTGAACCCAGTGACGGCCATTCTCCAGTTCACCCTGCGCAACACGGTTGCCATTGGAAAGCAGGAACGGATATTTGCTTTTATCGGCAATAATTTTGGTGGTAAATCGCGCCAGTACGTCGGGGCGGTCAAGATACCAGGTAATATGGCGGAAGCCCTCCGCTTCACACTGGGTACAGAGCGCATCGCCGGACTGGTACAATCCTTCCAGCGCCGTATTCGCCGCCGGACTTACCTCGTTGACTATGCGTAACGTAAAACGCTCTGGCAGGTCGCTGATGATAAGCGCGCCCTCTTCTTCCTTATATGCTGTCCACGGCGCATCGTTGACGTGGATAGATACCAGCGTTAAATCTTCCCCATCAAGGCGAAGAGGCGCATCAGGCGCGCCATGACGAACAGCCTGGCTTATTGCGGTGACCACGGTTTTTTCGGCATCGAGGTCAAAGGTCAAGTCAATATCAGTAATCTGGTAATCCGGCGCGCGATAGTCATGGCGGTATTTGGCTTGTGGCTGTTGTGTCATAAAAAACCTTTCGCATCTTTGTGTAGAGTGTCGACTCCAGTCTATTCCTGTTGCGCAAATCGCGCTACGCAGAATGTTCATCTTTTCAGGCACAAACGGCCTATTTGCTACATTTTTATAACATGGGGCACGAAATGCGCTCGACCCTAAAGACAGCTTATGGTGTGATCGGGGTTCAATAAATCGCTAAACAAGGTATACTCCAGCGGTTTTCTTAGTTGTTTATTGTACTAAACGCTCCCGTGAGAGGACGCTACAGCGCACCTATGACACAATTCGCTTCTCCTGTTCTGCACTCGTTGCTGGATACAGATGCTTATAAGTTGCATATGCAGCAAGCCGTTTTTCACCACTACTATGATGTGCAGGTAGCGGCTGAGTTTCGTTGCCGTGGCGACGACCTGCTGGGTATTTATGCCGATGCTATTCGCGAGCAGGTGGACGCGATGCAGCACCTGCGCCTCCAGGAGGACGAGTTCCAGTGGCTCTCCGGCCTGCCCTTTTTTAAACCGGATTATCTGAACTGGTTACGTGAGTTTCGCTATAACCCAGCTCAAGTCTGTGTCACCAACGATCACGGCAAGCTGAATATTCGCTTAACCGGCCCGTGGCGTGAAGTCATTATGTGGGAAGTGCCGCTGCTGGCCGTGATCAGTGAGCTGGTTCATCACTACCGCTCGCCAAACGCGGGTGTTGATCAGGCGCTCGACGCGCTGGAAAGTAAGCTGGTTGATTTCACTACGTTAACCGCCGATCTCGATATGTCCCGCTTCCACCTGATGGACTTCGGCACTCGCCGCCGTTTTTCTCGTGAAGTGCAGCAGGCGATAGTTAAACGTCTCCAGCAGGAGTCATGGTTCGTCGGCACCAGCAACTATGATCTCGCGCGTCGCCTGGCGCTGACGCCGATGGGCACTCAGGCGCACGAATGGTTCCAGGCGCATCAACAAATCAGTCCGGACCTGGCGACCAGCCAGCGTGCCGCGTTGGCCGCCTGGCTTAACGAATATCCGGACCAGCTTGGTATCGCATTGACAGATTGCATTACAATGGATGCGTTTTTACGCGATTTCGGCATTGAATTCGCCAGCCGTTATCAGGGGTTACGCCACGACTCAGGAGACCCTGTCGAATGGGGCGAAAAGGCGATTGCCCATTATGAAAAGCTGGGGATTGATCCGCTGACAAAAACGCTGGTCTTTTCAGATAACCTTGATCTGCAAAAGGCGGTCGAGCTCTATCGCCATTTCGCCTCTCGCGTGCAGTTAAGCTTCGGCATCGGTACCCGCCTGACCTGCGATATCCCTCAGATAAAACCGCTCAATATCGTGATTAAGCTCGTGGAATGTAACGGAAAGCCAGTGGCTAAACTTTCCGATAGCCCCGGTAAAACGATCTGTCATGATAAAGCGTTTGTGCGCGCGCTGCGTAAAGCCTTTGATCTCCCGCAGATCCGCAAAGCCAGTTAATTCTTCCCAGGGAGCCTGCCAGGGCTCCTTTTTCAGGTTTATTTCCGAAATCTTTCACTTCAGCTGCGATTTCTGCTTGTCTGATTGCAGATGCCAGGTAACATAGGAATACCCCCATTTCGGGTGGACAAGTGTTTATTTTTTCCGACTATTAACAGAGAGAATATTATGAGCGTTGTGCCTGTAGCCGACGTACTCCAGGGCCGCGTAGCCGTTGACCAAGAAGTCACCGTGCGCGGATGGGTGCGTACCCGCCGAGATTCAAAAGCTGGCATCTCCTTCCTCGCCGTTTATGACGGCTCCTGCTTTGATCCTGTACAGGCTGTCATTAATAATTCTCTGCCCAATTATAATGAAGAAGTATTACACCTGACGACAGGCTGCTCCGTGGTAGTAACAGGTAAGGTTGCCGCGTCGCCGGGACAGGGGCAAAGTTTCGAAATCCAGGCCACGAAAGTAGAGGTCGCAGGCTGGGTGGAAGATCCGGATACCTACCCGATGGCGGCAAAACGCCATAGCATTGAGTATCTGCGTGAGGTCGCGCATCTGCGCCCGCGCACCAACCTGATTGGCGCGGTAGCGCGCGTCCGCCATACTCTGGCGCAGGCGCTGCATCGCTTCTTCGATGAGCAGGGTTTCTTTTGGGTCTCTACCCCACTGATTACCGCTTCCGATACTGAAGGCGCTGGCGAAATGTTCCGCGTCTCAACGTTGGATCTGGAAAACCTGCCGCGTAACGACCAGGGCAGAGTAGATTTTGACAAAGACTTTTTTGGCAAAGAGTCATTCCTGACCGTCTCCGGCCAGCTCAACGGTGAAACGTATGCCTGTGCGCTGTCCAAAATCTATACTTTTGGGCCGACCTTCCGCGCGGAAAATTCCAACACCAGCCGTCACCTGGCGGAGTTCTGGATGCTGGAGCCGGAAGTGGCGTTCGCCGATCTGGAAGACAACGCCCGTCTGGCGGAAGCCATGCTGAAATATGTCTTCAACGCGGTTCTGGAAGAGCGTGCGGATGACATGAAGTTCTTTGCCGAACGCGTGGATAAAGACGCTATCGCTCGTCTGGAGCGTTTTGTCTCCACCGACTTCGCTCAGGTGGATTACACCGATGCGGTCGCCATTCTCGAACGCTGTGGTAAGACATTTGAAAACCCGGTGTTCTGGGGCGTCGACCTCTCTTCCGAACACGAACGCTATCTGGCGGAAGAGCATTTCAAAGCGCCGGTAGTGGTGAAAAACTATCCGAAAGAAATTAAAGCGTTTTACATGCGCCTTAACGAAGATGGCAAAACCGTGGCGGCCATGGATGTGCTGGCGCCGGGAATCGGCGAAATCATCGGTGGTTCTCAGCGTGAAGAGCGTCTGGATGTGCTGGATGCCCGTATGGCCGAAATGGGGCTGAATAAAGAGGATTACTGGTGGTATCGCGACTTGCGTCGCTACGGTACTGTACCGCATTCCGGCTTTGGCCTGGGCTTTGAACGCCTTATTGCTTACGTCACTGGTGTGCAAAACGTGCGCGATGTTATTCCGTTCCCACGGACCCCACGCAACGCCAGCTTCTGATTTTTACGTCACACTCAAGGCCAGCTATGCTGGCCTTTTTTTCGCCTGAATGTCAGCTTTATTATCAATAAGTAAATAAATTTAATTACAACCCTCTGAATTACCACATCTTGTTACGGTATATTTCACGAAAATATTTACACATAAAAATTAATCCTTAATTTTATTGCGGATTAGATTTTTCTGTTCTAATAGCACAATTTTTCACCACAATTTCAGACATCAAGACTTCTAAATGGCTATTTTTATGAAATAGCTCGTCTGCTGCTTTTTCAGGCACAACGGTGTCGCAAACCAATAAATGCAATAAAATCATAGCGATAAAATAAAAATGATCAAATCAAAGCGAGAACTCAGGGGAAGTTTGACGTTGTTCACAAAGTTCCGCAAAAATAACATTTGTTTACATATTTTTTCTTTTTGAAACTAAATTTTTATATTTGTAGCACTTTCACGGTAGCGAAACGTTAGTTTGAATGGAAAGATGCCTGTCAGACACATAAAGACACCAAACTCTCATCAATATTTCTGTAAATTTTTATTGACGGAATTTATTGACGGCAGTGGCAGGTGTCATATAAAAAAACCAATGAGGGTAATAAATAATGATGAAGCGCAAAATCCTGGCAGCGGTGATCCCTGCCCTGCTGGCTGCTGCAACCGCAAACGCAGCAGAAATTTATAATAAAGATGGTAATAAGCTGGATCTGTACGGTAAAGCCGTGGGTCGTCACGTATGGACAACGACCGGCGATAGCAAAAATGCCGACCAGACTTATGCCCAGATTGGTTTTAAAGGGGAAACGCAGATTAACACCGATCTGACCGGTTTCGGTCAGTGGGAATACCGTACTAAAGCAGACCGCGCTGAAGGCGAACAGCAGAACTCGAATCTGGTCCGTCTGGCTTTCGCGGGTTTGAAATACGCGGAAGTGGGTTCAATCGATTATGGTCGTAACTACGGTATCGTTTACGATGTTGAATCCTATACCGATATGGCCCCCTACTTCTCCGGCGAAACCTGGGGCGGCGCCTATACTGATAACTACATGACCAGCCGTGCTGGCGGTTTGTTGACCTACCGTAACTCTGACTTCTTTGGTCTGGTGGACGGTCTCTCTTTCGGTATCCAGTATCAGGGTAAAAATCAGGACAACCACAGCATTAACTCTCAGAATGGCGATGGCGTAGGTTACACCATGGCATATGAGTTCGACGGCTTTGGCGTCACCGCAGCGTACAGCAACAGCAAGCGTACTAACGATCAGCAGGATCGCGATGGTAATGGCGATCGCGCAGAATCGTGGGCCGTTGGCGCGAAATATGATGCAAACAACGTCTACCTGGCTGCCGTATATGCTGAAACCCGCAATATGAGCATTGTTGAAAATACGGTTACCGATACCGTGGAAATGGCAAACAAAACGCAGAACCTGGAAGTGGTCGCTCAGTATCAGTTTGACTTCGGCCTGCGTCCGGCAATCTCGTATGTGCAGAGTAAAGGTAAGCAGTTGAACGGCGCCGACGGCTCGGCCGATCTGGCGAAATATATTCAGGCGGGCGCAACTTACTACTTCAACAAAAATATGAACGTATGGGTTGACTACCGTTTCAACCTGCTGGACGAAAACGACTATAGCTCCAGCTACGTTGGCACCGACGATCAGGCGGCTGTCGGTATTACTTACCAGTTCTGATCAGCAGACCCCTTTGTTTTATGCCTCAAAAACAGGACTTCGGTCCTGTTTTTTTATCTCTCTTAGAGAAAATGTGCGTCTTTCAAAAACAGGCGGGCTTTTTAGCGCTAACGGTTGGCATTTTGTAAATCTGCCGTTAACCTGATAGCGGATTTCCCTTCTGTAACTATAATGGAACCTCGTCATGTTTGAGAACATAACCGCCGCTCCTGCCGACCCAATTTTGGGCCTGGCCGATCTGTTTCGCGCCGATGACCGTCCAGGGAAAATTAACCTTGGCATTGGCGTATATAAAGATGAAACCGGCAAAACACCGGTGCTCACCAGCGTTAAAAAAGCCGAGCAGTATTTACTGGAAAATGAAACGACGAAAAACTATCTCGGCATTGACGGGATTCCGGAATTTGCTCGCTGCACTCAGGAACTGCTGTTCGGCAAAGGCAGCGCGCTGATTAACGATAAGCGCGCACGCACGGCGCAAACGCCGGGCGGTACCGGCGCGTTACGCATTGCCGCCGACTTTTTGGCAAAAAATACTCCGGTAAAACGGGTGTGGGTGAGCAACCCCAGCTGGCCGAACCACAAAAGCGTATTTAACGCTGCCGGCCTGGAAGTTCGGGAGTACGCTTACTACGATGCGGAAAATCACACGCTGGATTTTGAAGCGCTACAAGCCAGCCTGAGCGAAGCACAGGCCGGCGATGTGGTTCTGTTCCACGGTTGCTGTCATAACCCAACCGGCATTGACCCTACTCTGGAACAGTGGCAGGTTCTGGCTGAGCTTTCCGTTGAAAAAGGGTGGCTGCCGCTATTCGATTTCGCTTACCAGGGCTTTGCCCGCGGCCTGGAAGAAGATGCGGAAGGTCTGCGCGCCTTTGCCGCGCTGCATAAAGAGCTCATTGTCGCCAGCTCCTACTCCAAAAACTTCGGCTTATATAATGAACGCGTCGGCGCCTGCACCCTCGTTGCCGCCGATGCGGAAACCGTGGATCGCGCTTTTAGCCAGATGAAATCCGCCATTCGCGCTAACTATTCCAACCCGCCAGCGCACGGCGCGTCCATCGTCGCGACTATCCTGAGTAATGACGCCCTGCGCGCTATCTGGGAACAGGAACTGACGGACATGCGCCAGCGTATTCAGCGTATGCGTCAACTGTTCGTGAATACCTTGCAGGAAAAAGGCGCGAACCGTGACTTCAGCTTTATTATCAAGCAGAACGGGATGTTCTCATTCAGCGGTCTGACCAAAGATCAGGTGCTGCGTCTGCGTGAAGAGTTTGGCGTTTATGCCGTGGCTTCTGGTCGCGTGAACGTGGCGGGCATGACCCCGGATAATATGGCACCGCTGTGCGAAGCCATTGTCGCGGTACTGTAAAAAGCTGCCGACTGGCGTGACCGATAAAAAAGCCTGCACATTGCAGGCTTTTTCATTCTGCTTACCAGACCGGCATCTCATCTTGCAGGAAGGGATTATGCAGACGCTCGTACCCGAGCGTAGAGAGCGGGCCGTGGCCAGGAATAAAGGTCACATCATCGCCAAGCGGCAATAATTTTCGCTTAATGGCGTCAATCAACTGGGTGTGATCGCCGCGAGGAAAATCGCTGCGCCCAACGCCACCTTTGAAAATCACATCGCCGGAGATCAGCAGTTGCGACTGTTCATCAAAGAAAACCACGTGTCCCGGCGTGTGTCCCGGACAATGTAACACCTGTAACGTCACATTCCCTACGCTGACGCGATCGCCATCGTTCAGCCAGCGATCAGGCGTCAGCGGCTGACACTCATCCAGACCAAACATGCGGCTTTGCGCCGGCAGTCCTTGCAGCCAGAACTCATCTTCTTTTTCCGGACCGATAACAGGAACGCCGTAATGCTGCGCCAGTTCACTCGCCGCGCCGACATGATCGAGATGCCCATGCGTGAGTAAAATTTGCATCAACGTCACGCCGCTGGCGTCCACTTCCTGTTTAATTTTTTCCACGTCGCCGCCCGGATCGACCAGCGCCGCCAGCCGGGTTTGTTCGCACCAGATTAATGAACAGTTCTGGGAGAACGCGGTGACCGGAATAATACGATAGTTCATACTGCTCCTTTGATTAAGCCTCGCTGATTACCAGTGCCGCGCCGGCCCGGTATCAATATGCACAAAGTTACTACGTGGGTAATATCCTACACCACCTGCGCGCATAGATAACGCCGCTTTGCGAATATTGTTCAGCGCCACGCCCTCAATATGAAAATCCATCGCCTGCCCTTTTGTATGGTAGCTTTTTTTCGCTACGCCGCTGCTACGGGCGCGTAATTCATTATTGGTATCAAGAGAACGGTAGCCTGAGATGAGCTGCACAGGTTTACGCGTCCCTAACAGCCCCTGAAGTCGGTAAAGTTGGTCAAACAGGCGGGGATCGATTGATCGGACTTTATTCGCGCGATAGTCACGGAAAAAATGGTTTAACTTTGCTAATTCATCCTGAATGTAGGCTCTTCCATCGAAAAACTCCGCCTTGATTGACTCTCCGGTATGGAGATTGTTTAACGTCAAAATGCGTGGGCGTGGGGTCGAGAGTGTGGCAAACGCTGGCACGGGCAGGATGGCGGCGCCGAGAGCGACACCACCAAGCGCCAGCAGCTTGCGGCGATTAGCGTCAAATTTGTCCATGATAATCAGGTCTACAGGTCAATGTTATCGTTAATACACTTCTACCTTTAAGCAGACATGATACCGGCTGGCACAGACTTCTGAACGGCCCGGTCGACTTAAAGGTTGTTGTATATGCACTTCTGGCGCACGAAAGGCACCTTAACTGCCGATAAAGCCCGCGTCAAGATGGCCCTCCCCCAGCCACAACGGGGGTCTACAGCGAAACGCCCCGTTGAAGCCAAACATTAGGACAACATATTTACCAGAACTTCTTCATTTACCTGATTAATTGTTCAACCTTTGGCACAATTTGTGCGCTGGATCGCGCTGTGAGATCGTAATTGTAAATATCTGTACGATATTGCATACGTCCATCTGCGCCGACAAACGCGGTCAGATAGTAAAGATTTACTGGAATGTTCTGCCGGATATTGACATACCGCGTGTCGCCTTGCTTCAGGGCGCCAGAGATCCGCGCATCGTTCCAGCCCGCATCCTGCAAGAGCATATTCGCCAGTTCAGAGGCCTTATTGACCCGCACGCAGCCGGAACTTAACGCCCTGGCGTCACGCTGAAAGAGATTATGGTTAGGCGTATCGTGCAGATAGATCGCATCTGAGCTCGGCATATTAAATTTATAACGCCCCAGCGAATTGTGTGCGCCTGGCGCCTGCTGGAAACGGAACGGAAGATTCGATGGCGTAATGGTGGCCCAGTCAACCTGCCACGGATCGATCGCTTCTTTGCTGTTCCAGCCACGCATCACGGTGTAGCCATGGCGCTCCAGATAGCCTGGGTCATTCCACACCTTCGGTAAAATGTCTTTACGCGCAAGCGTGGGCGGAACGTTCCACGGCGGGTTCACCACCACATTATTCAGCGCGCTGCTCATCATCGGCGTTTTACGATCGGGGCGCCCGACGATCACCCTCGAAGCCAGCACCTGGTTGCCATTCTGATAGTAGACCAGCGAATAAGCGGGAATGTTCACCATAATACCGGTAGAGAGTTCCGCCGGCAGCAGGCGTAAACGTTGGATATTCAGTGCCAGTACGCCTGCGCGTTGCGCGGGGGTCATATTAAGCCAGTTACGCGTCGCCGGGCCAATAACGCCATCCGCCCCCAGCCCTTGCCATGCCTGAAAACGCTTTACCGCCTCGACCAGTTCACGATCGTAGGCGCGTGCCGCCGGAGCCGACTTACTACGGCGGGCCGTTGGTTCGTCGACCGGCTGCGCCACCGATGTTTCGACTACCGCGGCGGAGGGGCTGACGACGGCACTATCAGCAGTGTTATCGCCGGGTAAGGCTATCTTTGGACCGCCATCCAGCATCCCCGTACGCTGTAATATTTCGCGCAGCGCAGGCACATCGTTACTCCATTGCCCCGGGCGCAGCGTCGCGGTATTGGCCAACTGCGGCCACGGGCGAGAGTCCGCCACCAGCTTCAGTAGCGCGTCATGCATGGGCGCATACTGTGGATGCTGCGGCGCCAGGCTGGCGATATACATCGGCAACTGCCCCTCTTCCAGCGCGATTTGCCACTGGTTAATCACCGAGACTGGCGGCGTCGCCAATGCGTAAGGTTTGTTGCTATATAACCAGCGCTGGCCTTTGACGGGGATATTCGCAATGAAATGGAGATAGCCCATCATGGCGTCTGACAACACAACATCGCGCGCCATACCGTTTACGGCGGGATCGGTCAACAATGCCACCCAGGCGGTAAACTGCGGCTGGAATCCGGCAATCGCCACCTCTGCCAACTGTTGCTGGAAGGCTTTCACCGCATCGCGATTATCCCACATGGGCTTCATGTCGCGTGCGGCATAAAGCAATGTCAGTTGGCTCATATAGATCGGCGTATAGCCGGAAGGAAGCTGCGACTGTAAATCAGCCCGAACTTTCTCGGCTGAAACGCCCTCCGGCAGCGGCTGAATCCCGGCCATAATCGCCGTCGCGGCTGATTGCTTCTGCGACCCAGCCTGACCCGTCGCGGCAACGGCGCTATCGCCAGGTATCATTTCAGGCTCATCGGCCTGCGCATTGAACAGTGGAGCGAATGTTACGGCCAGGCATAAACTGATTGCCGACAGACAACGACCACACATCTTGTTAAGCAACATCCCTTGCCCCCTGTTTTCGTTATCATACTCCGCATGACTGTGCTACCCGCAGCGCGGGTCAACCGCAACCAATGCTTTTGTTTAGTATGACGAGTCGGCCTGCTCACTCGTCAGGCTTAACTCCAGTATATAAAGTTCGTTACGTTTTTGCCTAACCTAATGTAAAGAAGTTTAAAGAAAATGCACTACCCGGAGAGATTTTTCAGATAAAGAAAAAGGCGGCTTTCGCCGCCCCAGGCTAATGATAAAGCAGAATTTGTTGTGCCGGATGGCGGCGTAACCGACTTATCCGGCCTTGCCTGATAAGCGAGGCGCCATCAGGCACTTCATTATTTCTGCCGTGTTTAACTCGCTTCTGAAGGCGTATCTTCCGTCTGCGTACCGGGAAGCGTTTCCGGAAGCTGCGGCGCAAAGCCACGCAGCCCGACAACATGAACATGCTCAGTATTCTGAAACACTTTACGCACCAGTTTATAGGTCGTGCCCTTCTCCGGACTGATGTTTTCCGGCGCCGCGATGATGAGCTGCATCTGCAAACGTTCGCATAGTTCAAACAGCGTGGCGATAGAACGCGCATCCAGACGCGCCGCTTCATCGAGGAACAGCAGGCGACATGGCGAAATATCTTTCCCGCGCAGTCTGCGCGCTTCGTCTTCCCAGCTTTGCACCACCATCACCAGAATTGACATCCCGGTCCCGATAGCTTCCCCCGTTGATAGCGCGCCGGATTCCGCACGCAGCCAGCCGTCGGACCCACGGTTAACTTCAACTTCCATTTCCAGATAGTTACGGTAGTCCAGCAGCTCCTCGCCGATGGTCTGCGGCGTGCGTTGCCCCATATCGATCTGCGGATTCAGGCGCTGGTACAGTTTCGCCAGCGCTTCGGAGAAGGTCAGACGATTGCTGTTAAACAGATCCTGGTGCTGCTCCTGCTGTTCTGAAAGCACATCCAGCAAGGTGGCATGCGTTTCACGCACGTTGACGTTTAACCGCACGCTATTCACCTGGCCAAACGAGACGCTTTGCAACCCCTGGTTCAGCATACGGATACGGTTCTGCTCACGCTGGATAGTCTTACGGATAATGTTTGCCACGCTGCGGGAACTGATCGCCAGCTTTTGCTCACGCGATGTTAGCTCTTCCGTCAGACGGCTCAGCTCAATCTCCATTTGTTCAATGGCTTCAACCGGATCGTCGGTACGAATAATATCCTGACGAATACGTTCGCGCAGATGCTGGTAAACGGCCACAAAGAACTGGATTTTACGTTCCGGGCGTTTCGGATCTTCCGACAGACGCAATACGTCGCGCAGATGTTCGTTATCCGCGACGGCCAGGCGCAGCGCGCCCAACGCCTTATCCGACATGGAGCGCAGTTCATCCGCCGACAGATAAGCCAGCTCACGACGGTGCAGACGGCGTTCCACGCCATTGTCTTTCACCATCCGCATGACTGCGCACCAGCCGGCTTTCGCGGTTACGACCTGCTCGCGCATTTCATGATAATCGCGCTCCAGCTTGCGCAGCTTACGGGTCAGGTTATCCATCTCCGCTTCGCAGAAGGTGAGCGCTTTCTCAAGCTGATTGCGACGCGAACGGTTATTGCTCAACTGGGCGTGCAGTTCATCGCGACGCTGGCGGGCGCGTTCTTCCGCCCCGCTGTCGGCGCGAACGCCAATATCCTGTAATTCGCGCTGCAAATCGTTAAGCAGCTCTTTTTTCGTGTCGTAAGAGCTTTTTAGCGAGGCCAGGACCTGGCTGTACTGACTTAACTGCGCGGCATGGCTGCGCAGCGCTTCGCGGGCGCGGGTACGCTCGGCTTCCGCCTGCTCCAGCCGCTGGCGCAGCTTTTCGTTGAGATCGCTGTTGCCGCTCAGCATTTCCGCCGAGTCGGAATAGCTGAAATGCGCCCGACGTTCGACGACTTCAGCCAGCGCAAAAGCCTGCTGGCGCGCGTCGCGCTGCATTTGCTGCGACCATGCATAGTCTTCTTTTAACTGCTCAAACTGTTCCGGATCGCTTTGCAGAACGGAAACCACCGGCTCCAGTTTGGCTAACTGGTTGCCATATTGCTGCACAAATCGCGCCGCTTCCTGCGCCTCATCCAACCGTTCCTGAATTTCATCGACCCGATCGGCCAGCGTTTCATCGGCCAATAAATTCAGCCGCGGCAGCAAACGGTTAAGCGCGGAAACGCCCTCTTTCGCCTGCTCAAACTGAAGGCGCTGTTGCTGGTTGTCGCTTTCATGCGTCGCCAACGCGCGCTCCAGCTCGACGCGACGCCCGTTCAGTCGGCGAATTTCCGCTTCCGGATCGTCCTCAAAGGCAACGGAAAGGTGGCTACCGATAAAACGGCTGAACGCCTGGTGCAAACGCTGGGTTTTCTGCACGTCAAACGAGAGCGTGGCAAAGCGCTCGGAAAGCACTTCCCGTTCCGCATGGAGACTTTCAATACGGTTCTCGCGCGCCGCACGGCCAAAAATAGGCAGCGACGGGAAACGCGAATAACGCCATTGACGGTCGGCAATTTTCACGACCACCGCCTTTTCCAGCTCGTCAACGCTGAATACGCTGTCATCAAAAGACTGCGGATCGCCTTCGATCAGGTACAGATCTTCCGGGCAGTCGGTCAGACCTTCAAGCTGTTCGGCTATTTGCGATAAATCCGGTACGACGATCGCATGGCGCGACGGGCCATACAGTGCGGAAAAGTACGGCGCATCTTCAAGACTGACATCGTCGTAGATTTCCGACAGCAGTACCCCGCCAAAACGCTCCGCCAGCGCATTCAAACGCTGATCTTCCGCGCCGCCCGGCTGACTTAAACGTTCGATCTCTTCATCAACCGCATTTTTACGCGCGCCCACTTCGTCGCGTTCGACAATGGCTTCGCGCTCACGCTCCAGTAGCTGTTGCAGGTATTCGGTCACTTCCTGGCTGGACGTAAACTCCTCGCCGCACTGTTCGCTAAGCTGGTTCAGGCTATTCTGCGCCGCCAGCCAGACAGGAGCGCGTTGCATCAGATGTTGAATACGCGACTGAAGCTGTTCCTGTTCCTGACGCAAGGCCATACGCTGTTCGCTGGCTGACGATACGCTATCAGACAAGGACGCGATGCGGGCTTCCAGCTCCTGATGCAGCGCTTCCAGTTCGTCAATATCAAAATTTTTGCCCTGTCGCTTACAGAACTCCGCCAGCAGACGTTCCGCCTCTTGCTGCTCGCGCAGCCGTTGTTCCAGTTCGCTCAGGCGCATCCGCAGCGGCTGTACCTGTTCCGCCAGATGACGCTGGTTCACGCCGTCCCGTAACAGCTCGCGCGCCACGTCCCAGGCTTCGCTACGCGCCAGCGGGCCGTTGATCGCCGCCACCAGCTGATAAGCCTGCTCAAACTGGCTGTGCGCGGTTTGCGCCACGCTCATTTTTTGTTCCAACGACAGCAGTTTTTCCGTAGCTTCCTGCTCTTTTGCCTGGAAAGTATCCAGCCATTCGGCGGCGCTTTCCGGCGTTAGATCCGGCAGATGGCAAAGTTCTTTAGCGCGGGCAAGCGCTGATATCGCCTGGTTATACTGAATCGCGCGCGTTTGCTGTACATCCAGCGCCTGCTGGTAATCCGCAAGCTGGCTTTTGAGTTCATCGACTTCCAGCTCGGCGGCTTCGGCACGCGCTTCATTTTCGTCCTGCATTTCGGCGGCTTCCGCCACCACTTCATTTTGCTCTTCGAGTCGAATCTGCAGCTCTTCAAGATCCGCTTCGTAGCGTTCAATTTTTTCCTGCTGGCGCAGCGCGGTTTGTACCAGATTCAGGTGATCGCTCGCCGCCTGGTAATCCGCTTCAAGAGAACCTTCGGCACCGTTATGTTCGCCCAATTCACGGGCCATATCGACGTGCTTATACTGCTCTGCCGCCAGTTGTTTGCGCGATGTGTACAGTTCGCGTCGAAACGCCAACGCCTGATCAAGGTGAACCCGACGCTCATTGGCGTGGCGCATATAATCCGCCGCCACATAATCGGTGGCTTCGCTGATCAAATGCTTAAACAGATCGCGATCGGATTGGGTAACACGAATCGCTTCCAGCGTGAGTCGGTTCTCGCGCAGCGCCGCTTCCATATCCTGGAACGCCTTGCGCACACCGCTGTTTTCCGGCAATAAATAATCGCGTAGCGATCGGGTAATGGCACTGGAGATCCCGCCGTACAGCGAGGCCTCTATCAAACGATAGAATTTACTACGATCGGAAGCGGAGCGCAGACGACGGGCGATAATCCCTAAGTCAAACATCAGCGAATGATAATCGGTGATGGAGTTAAACTGCTTAAACTGCACGCCTTCCATCTCGTCAAGCTTGTCTTTCAACTCAGCAAGCGACAGTACGCGCGCCTGACGTTCGTTTAATGTCTCCGTCACCAGTTGTGTCGGCTGTACCGACATCGGCAGCCCCTGGATAGCGAACGGTTTGATGTCCACTTTGCGATCGCGCCCAGCGACCTGCTGCAGACGCACGCCGACCACCACCCGCTGATGGCGGGAATTAATAGTGTCGAGCATGGAGTAACAGACGCCCGCCTTCAGCTTACCGTGCAGGCCTTTATCGCGCGAACCGCTGGTGGCGCCGGCTTCCGTGGTGTTACGAAAGTGCAGTAATGTAAGATCCGGGATCAGCGCCGTGACGAACGCCGCCATCGTCGTGGATTTCCCGGCGCCGTTGCCCCCGGATAACGTCGTGACCAGTTCATCCAGGTCAAAAGTGCGGGCAAAAAAACCGTTCCAGTTAATCAGCGTTAGCGAGCGAAATTTACCGCGTTCAATCATTATTCTTCCTCTCCACTGTCCGGCTGATTCTCTTCGGTCTCATCATTAAGTTGCAGATGGTTTTCAATGGGCATCGCTTCCCCGTCGCGGATGAGACGACGCTGCGCCTCGCGAGGATCGTCGCCGGCGCGGACATCCGCGCCAAAGCGGAAGACCGATTCGGTAATACGGAATTTGCTGCTGTCGTGGCCCATAAACCATACCATGCCCAAACGACGCAGGCGGTTTAAAGAAGAACGCACCTTTTCCTGCAGTTTCTGACGATCAACGTCAGATCCCGTCGAGCGGTTATTCACCAGCTTTAGCAGTTTGGCTTCGTCCGCAAGGGTAAGCAGCTCGTCGTACAACTCTTGCTGAGTAAAGATCCCTTCGTTGGCCAGACGCTCCGGGCTAAGATAGAGGTAGCAGAGAATTTTACCGACCATCATATCCAGTTCGGATAACACCGAGCGCGGGATAAGCGTGGTAGAACGCGGACGCAGGTAGAAGAATCCCTCCGGCGCGCGGATCAGTTCCACGTTATAACGCGCGTAAAACTCTTCCAGGTATTCCTGAAAATCCATCAGAAAGGCATGATTATCCAGTTCGTCCAGCCCGATGTGGCGGCCCGAACGTAATGCGCTATCCAGCGCCGGAAATAACGGATTCGCCAGCGCCTGCGCCAGCTTAACCGGCATCACTTGTTCAATATTTGTCAATGACATGCGCCTGTACCTTGGCTCCGTAATCATTAATCGGCTGCCATTTGGCTGGCAGTCCGGTGAAATCTGCTTGCGCTACGCCAAGACGTACCGCTTGATCGATAACAATACGCGCCACGTCGAAATGACGCGCGCGCGGGTATTGCGCCAGATACTCGCGCACCACCAGCCCAAGATCCAGTGGCGTTTGTCTGGTTTTGTAGATAGCCAGCTGTTCTTCAATGATGGCCGCTAACTGCTCGCGGATCTCGTTAAACTCTTCATATTCCAGATCCGGCGGCAACTCCCCGGTGACTTCATCGTCACGCAACGCCATCTCTTCATCGCGCATATCCAACAGACGATCGGCATTCGCGTAGGTTAGCGCCCACGGATCGTCAAAATAAGTCTGCACGGACTGGCGCAACCGCTGGGCGAAGACACGGTTTTTATCCATATCGATCGCGGTACGGATAAATTTATGCACGTGACGATCGTAGCCGATCCATAAATCAATAGACTGCTGACCCCAACTGATAATGCGGTCGAGTTTACTTTGTAAGTCAAACACCAGCCTGTCGACAAAATGCAGATCGTCGTGCGTCATCGTGGCATCCTGAATGCGCAGCAGGTTAGCCTGCAGCTTATCGCCCGCCGCCTCCAGCGTATCCTGCAACTCGCGCAGCGTACCGGACGTTTCGGAAAGCAGCAGCTCACAGCTGGAAATCGCCGCCCGCCAGTCTTTATTCAGCAGTTGTGCGATATCGTCTTTCACCTGCTGCTGCTGTTCATCCATGATGCGCTGGGTCAGATCGATACTGTCGAAAATCTCCGCCACCGAATATTTCAATGGCGCGTAAACGTTGCGATGCCAGTGGAACTCATCGCCACCCTCCGCTGCCGCATCCGCCGCGCGCTTCAATTCGCCGGCCACAATCGACAACTGCATAGAAAGACGCAGCGTAGAGAATTCGCGTTGACGAATGTAGTAATCGGTGATGCCAATCCCGAGCGGGGTTAATCGGTAAATCGCATTGCCTTCCGCCTGCTCGCTGGTAAAGCGGTTCAGCAGACGTTGACGCACCATATCGTTAATCGCGTTATTAGCGCGCACGCCGATGGTTTCGCTGGTTTGCTCAAACGCATCACTCACATGGCGGAATGCATCCACCAGCTCGCCTTCACTCATCTCGCCGTCAAGGCGTTCGCCGTTCAACGTGGCGACCGCCAGCAGAAAGGAAAGTCTGTCTACCGGCAGCGAGATGGAAAAGTCGTTTTTTCTGGCCCAGGCAACCAGTTCGGGGACTGTCTGGGAAAATTCACTCATAGGTTATCCTTGCATCTGCGGCTAGCGCCGGGCTTTTAATCGCGGTGACATGAATGTAGCGCCCAAGGCTAATATACGGCTCCTGGCGGCAATAACGCGTTTCCAGTTCGACCAGGGTCTCATAACAGTCACGCTGCTGGTGTTTTTCACGCAGATAATCATGAAACACACGCACGCCGGTTTTACCGGTAATCTGCCAGCCAATCGCCTCCAGCCACTGGTACACCTGCGCGGGGTCGCGCGGGTAGTCAGGCGACAGCGTGCGCTTCTTGCGTTTAGGCATCCCCGCCTGCACGTAGTCAAAATTACCCGCCACCATATTGTGCATCAGTAAACCGTTAGCGTTATAGAACATCAACGACAGCGCGCCGCCAGGGCGCAATACTGACCAGAGCGTTTCTAATACGCCGACAGGATCGGCTACCCACTCCAGCACAGCATGAAACAATATCAGATCAACCGGGCTTTCCAAATGCGAAGCGACGTCCTGAGCCGGGCATTGTATAAAATGCATGTCTTTGCTCACACCTTTTGCCTCGGCCGCCTGCCGCGCGCGGGCGATCATTTCGCCAGACAGATCGCATAACGTCACCTGATGGCCGCGTTCCGCCATCTTAATCGCCGTTTGCCCTTCGCCGCCGCCGGCATCCAGTACCCGCAGTTTTCGCCCGCCAATCTCCTCCAGCACGCGATCCAGGTCTTGCCACAGAATGGCTTGCCGCAGTTGCCCTTTGGTCGTGCCGTAAATGTTACGGGAAAACTTTTCAGCAATGTCATCAAAATTGCGATCCTGCATCGGACTCTCCACAGGCTGGCTCAGGCGTTATCTGATATGATAAAACCGCTATTTTGTCACAGCCACGGCGAGAATGAACCTGTCTGGTGTAATATCATCGTTAATCCGCCGCTATATGGTTAAAAAAGGAACCAAAAAGGATGCTTTTTACGCTAAAGAAAGTGATTGGCGGTATGTTATTGCCGCTTCCGCTGATGTTGCTGATGATTGGCGTCGGCCTGGCGCTGGTCTGGTTTAGCCGCTTTCAGAAGACCGGAAAAGTATTTATCAGCGTAGGTTGGCTGGCGCTATTGCTATTAAGCCTGCAACCCGTCTCTGACCATCTGCTGCGTCCGATAGAAAACCGCTACCCTACCTGGCAGGGTCCGCAAAAGGTGGAATATATTGTGGTTCTCGGCGGCGGTTATACCTGGAACCCGCAGTGGGCGCCGAGCTCTAATTTAATTAACAACAGTTTACCGCGGCTGGCGGAAGGCATTCGGCTGTGGCGCGCGAATCCGGGAGCCAAGCTGATTTTTACCGGCGGCGTAGCAAAAACCAATACGGTAAGCACGGCGGAAGTCGGTGCGCGGGTGGCGCAGTCGCTGGGCGTACCGCGTAGCGATATTATTACGCTGGATAAGCCAAAAGATACGGAAGAAGAAGCCGCCGCCGTTAAGCAAGCCATCGGCGACGCGCCTTTCCTGCTGGTAACCTCCGCCTCGCATTTGCCGCGAGCGATGATTTTCTTTCAGCATGCCGGGCTGAATCCGCTTCCCGCGCCGGCGAATCAGTTGGCAATCGATTCGCCGCTCAATCCCTGGGAGCGGGCAATTCCGTCCCCGGTCTGGCTGATGCACAGCGATCGCGCTGGGTATGAAACATTAGGGCGACTTTGGCAATGGCTGAAAGGCATATCAGGCAAGCCAGGGGAGTAATGATTTCGCCGCCAGATCAAAATTGGTACGGTTAAAACGTCCGGTATTGACCAATTGCGCAACCTCGTCCCACAGCACATAGAGCCAACGCCGCCAGATGAAGGACTCCGCCACTGGCGCGCGTTGCAGATAATGCCAAAGCAATCCCTCCGCCAATGGATTATCCATCAGGCGAAACAGTTCGAACTCTCTCGGCGCCCACAGCATCAGCCCGGGGCCGACCATCGCCAGAAGCTGATCGCTACGGGCGTCTTTAAGCATACTGCGCAGGCAGAAGTTGCCATGCACCAGTACGCAGTTGTCGTTAAACCCTTCAAATAACGAAGGAAGACATTCTCTGGTACGAAACAGAATGCGTTTGTCCTGCATCGTCAGGCCGGTATTGCTGAACTGATTTAGCGTCGTCCACAGCACCTCCACCCGCTGACGATACCAGGAAGGCCAGATATTCTCCTGAGTATGGTCCACGGCGCCAACGCAACCGCGGCTATCCTGCCGATGCCAGGCTAACAGCCCTTCGACAATCTGATCTTTTAGCTGTTCCCAGCGTTCCGGAGTGCGCGCCGGCGCCTCGACCGGCACACCGCGCAGTCGTTCCAGTAGCAGCACATCCGGACCAGGATGCTCTTCATGCGTCAATACGCCATAGATTACCGGCATCCTCACCGTACCGCTACGCGCCAGCATTGAGGTTTTCCATGCCAGTTGCTGCGCAACGCCGGGAGTGGTAAAACTTCGCGCCATCAGCGGCATCGGATTTCCCTGGCTGTCATATAATGACCACAATGCGGAATCCGCTTTCTCATTCACGCACTCTATACGGCTAAGTTTTTCACCCAACAAATGACTGAGTTCGGCCCGCAACTGTTCCATTCCAGATTACCCCCATTAGTGCTACTGCTTTAATAATGAGCGTCGTATGGACAGATGTCACCCGTATCAGATCAAGGGAAGAAAAGAAAAATGAGGAAAATCGTAACGGTACGAGAAAGCCGCCACTGATGAGCAGACGTGAGTATTCATCTTTGCGCTATCATACCGCGCTGTTCATGACCGTCTAAGACGATCATGAACAGGATCATGTTAACGCATTTCAGCGCGCACGCGCTCCAGGTCGTCGGCGGTGTCTACGCCCGTGCCGGGCACCGCTTTGGCGACAGCGACATGAATTTTTTCGCCGTACCACAGCACACGGAGTTGCTCCAGCATTTCAATATGTTCCAGCGGGCTGGGTTGCCAGCTCACGTAACGGCGGATAAATCCCGCGCGATAGCCATAAATGCCCAGGTGACGAAGGCAAGTATCCCCTACCGTTTCCAGACTTTTTGCAAAGCGATCGCGATCCCAGGGAATCGTCGCCCGGGAAAAGTAAAGCGCATAGCCTTCAGCATCCAGCACGACTTTTACCGCATTCGGGTTAAACGCTTCTTCGGCGCTGTGAATCGGCACCGCCAGCGTCGCCATGCCAACCTGGCGCTGCGCCAGATTTTCCGCGACCTGGCGAATAATAACCGCCGGGATCATCGGCTCATCGCCCTGAACGTTCACAATAACGGTATCGTCGCTGAATCCGCACTTCTCTACCACTTCCGCCAACCGTTCGGTGCCGGACTGGTGATCGGCGCGCGTCATGCACACTTCGCCGCCAGCCGCTTCTACCGCACGAGCCACGTCTTCATGATCGGTCGCGACAATAATGCGTTCCGCGCCAGATTCGCGCGCCCGCTCCAGGACATGAACAATCATGGGTTTACCATTAATATCCACTAATGGTTTGCCTGGCAGTCGGGTAGATGAAAAACGGGCCGGAATGATGACGACGAAACTCATGATTTACTCTCATCAGATGTCAGGGCGCGAGCTTCATTTTCCAGCAATACAGGAATGCCGTCGCGTAACGGGAAAGCGAGATTATCCAGTTTGCAAATTAATTCTTGCTGTTCCTGGTTATACCAGAGTTTGCCGTTACATACCGGGCAGGCGATGATTTCAAGCAGACGATGATCCATAGTTCCTCCAGATGGACCGGATTGTGAATCCTTCAATATTAACATAATCGGTTATGGTGCAGGGTCTATTTCCCAGCCATGACGCATGGCGCTAAACAGGCCTGGCGGACATTGTCCCAGCGTCACGCGCGATGCCCGTTGCCAGGCAGCAAACGCGCTAATCGCCTGCCAGATTCCTTTTTGCAGATTAACGCCAGGACGAATATCGTCCTCCAGATACAGCGAGATAACCTCAAGTACCCCCGTTTTACGGTGCATTTTGGCATCCATTCGCCCGACTAAACGGCCCTGGTATAATAGCGGCAGCACAAAATAACCGTACTGGCGCTTCGCCGCGGGCGTATAACATTCCAGCCGATAGTTAAATCCGAAAAGCTGCGCTGCCCGCTTGCGATCCCATACCACAGGATCGAAAGGCGACAGTACTGCGCTATGGGTCGCCTTTAAGGCGTTATTCAGCGCCGGTTCAAGCTGCGAAAGAAGATCGGCATGAAGCCACATCCGCCCCAACGTTTCCACCTCGACCGGAATAATCTGCTGCTGTTCCGCCCGGCTCTCCCGCCATCCCTTCAGGTCAGGACGTTTCAGGCGGTAGTAATCCGCCAGCCACTGTTCACGGAAAATCCCCAGACTGCGCGCGCTATTATCCAGCATCAGGTTTTCCGCCTGCGACTGTGACAGTCCATCGCGTCCATCATCCCAGTGCGGCATCACACGGGGCGTTAAATCATATACACGTTGAAAATTACGCCGCTCAACAACCATGACTTTTCCGGCGGTAAATAAACCCTCAAGGTGGCGTTTATGTGGTTTCCATTCCCACCAGCCGCTGACGCCTTTCTGCGCATGTTCAAAATCGGCAGAACGCACCGGACCGTGCTCCTGAATATGCCGAACCAGCTGTTCTATTTCTTCCGCGTGCTCATGCATCCATGCCGCGCGATATTTCCAGCCCATCTTTTCCGGCGACAGCATACGATGGCGGATAAGTTTAAAGTCGTCGCGTGGTAAGAAACAGGCCTCATGCGCCCAGTATTCCATTAACTCGCCGCGTCGCAGCGCCTCATCCAGCCAGGCCTGCGGGTACGAGCCGAGACGGCTAAACAGCACCAGATAGGGGCTACGTGCGACAACATTGATGGTATCAATTTGCAACAACGCCATGCGTGAGATGGCGGCAAGAACATCGCCAGGCATCGCGTTACGGCGCGGCTTTTTCAATAGCCCCTGCGCAGCAAGGTGAAGACAACGGGCCTGGGAAAGAGAAAGGTACGGCAATGACATTCATGACTCCATAAATTCATCACTGCCGCAGCATTGGGGTACGCTAGCGAACCAGCGAGGTGATATGTTCAAGCAACTTATCAGGCTGCTCACCGGACAAACGCGCATCAACCGGTAAGAACCACCAGTTATCTTCGGCAAAAGCACGGCATTTCACCGCGTCTTTTTCCGTCATTACCAGGGTCTGCCCTTCACCGACCAACGCCTGAACGTCAGCAGGGGCGAGCGTTTGATGATCGGCCAGCGGGACGCACTTTTGCGGATGCGCGCCACAGGCTTCCAGCGTCGCGAAAAAGCGCGGCGGATGACCGATGCCCGCCATCGCCACAATATTGCTCAGTTGCGCCACATCGCAACGCGCTCCCGTACGTAAGTTCACCGCCAGTCCAGGCGCTAGCTGCATGGGTATTTCGCCTGCCCGGGCGACGCCGCCATTCACGATAGCGGCGTCCACGGTTTTCAGGCGACTGGCGCGTTCGCGCATAGGACCGGCAGGAAGCCACCAGCCGTTGCCAAAGCGGCGCACGCCGTCAATCACCACAATTTCAATATCTCGCGCGAGTCGGTAATGCTGCAACCCATCGTCAGTGATAATAATCTGCACATTATGCGCCGCCAGAATCGCTTTCACCGCCGCGGCGCGTTCAGGCGCTACCGCGACAGGCGCGCCGGTCCGTTGATAAATCAATACCGGTTCATCTCCCGCTTCTGCGGTTGTCGTCTCCGGCGTCAGAAGTAGCGGATAAGCGGCAGCTTTCCCGCCGTAGCCGCGGGAAACGACCCCCACGCGCACGCCACGCTGTTGCAGCTTTTCCACCAGCCAAATGACTACGGGGGTTTTACCGTTACCGCCAGCCGTAAGATTCCCTACCACAACCACCGGTACCGGCGCTCGCCAGGCGCGTTTCAAACCAAGCTTATAGCTCAGACGAATCGCCCCGCTCACCAGGCCATACAGCCAGGAGAGCGGCAGCAGTAACCGCCATAGCGGGGATTCACCCGACCAGATACGCGCAATCATTGGCCAAATTGCATCTTATGTAGCTGGGCGTAAACGCCGTGTTGCGCCAGCAGCTCGCTATGAGTGCCGCGCTCAACGATAATGCCGTCTTCGACTACAACGATCTCATCCGCCTGTTCGATGGTGGAGAGACGGTGCGCAATCACCAGAGAGGTACGGTTTTTCTGCAGCTCATCCAACGCTGCCTGAATCGCACGTTCAGACTCGGTATCCAGCGCAGACGTAGCTTCATCAAGGATCAGAATCGGGCTGTCGCGCAGTAAGGCGCGGGCAATCGCGATACGCTGGCGCTGACCGCCGGAAAGCAGTACGCCGTTTTCGCCGATAATGGTATCCAGGCCATTATCCATCTTGTTGATAAAGTCCATGGCATAGGCCATGCGCGCCGCCTCTTCAATCTGCTTGCGGCTGTATTCTTCCGTCCTGGCATAAGCAATGTTATTGGCGACCGTGTCGTTAAACAGATGCACGTTTTGCGAAACCAGCGCCACCTGATTACGCAGAGAGGCCAGAGTGTATTCGCGTAGATCGTGACCATCCATCAGGATGTGTCCTTCATCAATATCGTAGAAACGGGTGATCAGGCTGGCGATAGTTGATTTACCCGATCCGGAACGCCCCACCAGCGCCACGGTTTTCCCGGCAGGAATTTTCAAATTGATGTTACGCAATGCCGGCACTTCACGGCCCGGGTAAGTAAACGTCACATTGCGGAATTCGAGATCGCCGGTCGCGCGGTCAATGACACGTTTACCTTCATCTTTCTCCTGTTCGCTGTCCAGAATCGCAAACAACGTCTGACAAGCCGCCATCCCACGCTGGAACTGCGCGTTAACGTTTGTCAGCGATTTTAATGGACGCATCAGCGCGATCATGGAGGAGAACACCACGGTGATGGTCCCTGCCGTCAGGCTATCCATTACGCTTGGGAAGCTCGCAGCATAGAGGACAAACGCCAGCGCCAGCGAGGCAATGAGCTGAATGATAGGATCGGAAATTGACGAGGCAGAGACCATTTTCATGCCTTGCAGTCGCATCTTATTGCTGACTTTATCAAAGCGTTTCGTTTCGACTTCCTGACCGCCGAAAATCAGTACCTCTTTGTGTCCTTTCAGCATTTGTTCAGCGCTGGTAGTCACTTGTCCCATCGTGTTCTGCATATTTTTACTGATGCTGCGGAACCGCTTTGAGACAACGCGAATCGCAATCGACACAATCGGCGCTAAAACAACCAGGATGATCGACAGCTGCCAGCTGTAATAGAACATCATGATAAACAATCCGATGATCGATGCCCCTTCACGCACCACGGTAATCAGCGCGCCAGATGAAGAAGAGGCAACCTGTTCTGAATCGTATGTAATACGCGACAGCAGCGTACCGGTAGACTGTTTATCAAAGAAGGCGACGGGCATTCCCATCATATGGCCAAACAGGCGACGGCGCATGGTCATTACCACCTTGCCTGACACCCATGAAATACAGTAGCTGGAGATATAGCTAGTGATGCCTCGTAATATCATCAGCCCAATAACCACCAGCGGCATCCACAGCAACACTGAGCGATCCGTTTTACCGAAACCATCATCCAGTAATGGCTTGAGGAGCGATAGCATGAAGGTATCGCTGGCTGCGTTGAGAATTAACGCTATGCCCGCCACGATCAGACCTGCTTTAAAAGGCGCTATGGTTGGCCACAGTCGGCGGAAGGTCTGCCACGTAGAGAGATCTTTATCGTTATGCATTCAAAAAACCAGCATTTGTTGAAATAGCCGCATATTCTACCCGTTATCCTCGGACACGCCAAACCACTGATGATACCAGCGAGGTAAAATTTGATCCCGTAAGCCTTGTATGCGCCAGCCCTGCGGAGAAAACAGCAGCGAAATTTGCCCCTGGTGGGGTGTATCAAACCACTGATACGCCTGCTGTCGGTAGCGCTGTTTTACCTTGCGGGACGGCAGCCGCCATGCGTTATAGCGCGATGCGGACGCCAGCGCCGCTTCACCATGTACGCGCTGAATAAATGGTAGCGACGACGACGTATTACTACCATGATGCGGCACCTGGATAAACGTCGCCGCAAGATGTCGCCAGTAACGACTTAGCATTTTTTGTTCAGCGCCCGCTTCGATATCGCCCGTGAGCAGGATGCTATGTACACCGTCATCCACTTTGACCACACAAGAACGGTTATTTCCTCGATCGGCACTTTCGCGTAACGGCCAGTGCGCCTGAAACGTTAGCCCCTGCCATTGCCACTGCTCGCCGCGAAAACAGGGCAAATGTCCCTGCCAGCCTAACGGGCTGCGAATCCACATTGACGGCCAGACCTGCTGTAGCGAACGCAGCCCGCCCCGATGATCCAGATGCTCATGACTCAAAATAACGCCCTCCGGCGTCAGATTATGCCAGCGCAACCAGGGAATAATAACCTGTTGCCCGCTGTCGCCCTCCGGCCATGCCCGACCGGTATCGTAGAGTATTACTTTATCGCCCCTGACGATCGCTATCGCCAGCCCCTGACCGACATCCAGCATATGCACCTGCCATCCGCTGGCGTTTATCGGCCGCCAGAGTGGCCAGCTCATCAACAATAACCCGCATAAACAGACCGCCGGCCAGGTACGCCAGACGTTTAATCGCCACGCGATAAGCATTAGCCAGGGCAAAAACGTCAGCCACTGCCAACGGTTATCAATATTCACCCAGCCCTGCGGTAAAGCATTCAACAGGTAAAATAGCGCGGCTAACGCGCGATCGGTCAGGTACCATACCCACTCTTCAAGAAAAAACGGCCCGGTTAAATGCAGAATCATTCCCGCCAGGATGAGTGGAACCGTCACAAATGTGACCCAGGGTACGGCAAAAAGATTCGCCAGCATTGCGGTAACGCTTATGCCATGAAAAAGCGCCACCTGGAGAGGCAAAAGCAGAAGTGTAATGCCTGCCTGTAGGTGAAGCAGGTTAAGCAACCAACGTAAGCCCCGTGGAAAATTTCCGTTTGGCGCAGGAAACCACTGATACCAGAATAACAGGCCGGCAACCGCAAATGCTGACAGCCAAAGACTTTGTGATATAACCGCCACAGGATCGGCGAAAATAATCGCGGCCAGACAGCAGCACCAGACTTGCCAGCCGCTCCACTGTCGTCCGCTTAATTTTAATCCTCCCCAGACGCTCAGTGCCGCCACCGTGCGCAGCGCAGGCGGTTGTAAGCCGGTAAGCCAGGCATAACATATCGCGCAAAGAATGCCGCCCAGCAATGGCGTCTGCCAACGAATCCATCTGACCGGCAAAAAGAATTGTCCACCACGGATTAATCCGGCAGCCAATAACGCGGCAAAAGCGATATGCAGGCCGGAAATCGCCATCAAATGGGCAGTCCCCGTATCGCGCATAACGGCCTTCACCTCCTGCGACACCTCTCCCCGCTCCCCCATTCCCAACGCCAGAATAACCTGTTGCCACGGATAAGGCGCAAGCGTAGCGCGAATCGAAGCAAGATAGCGCCCACGCAAGCTACACTCAGGGTTAATCGCTTTAGCCTGTAGAAAACGCCCGGTCAATGGTTGGTGCTGCGCCAGCGCGTAACGTTGGCTATCAAAACCGCCTTCGTTAAGCTGTCCGTGTACCGCTCTGACCTTCAGCGTCATCGCCCACTGTTGCCCGGCACACACTTCCGTGGGTAAGTACTGGCCATGCAGGACAATCCCTACAGCAGGAAAGAGCGGCTTTCCACGCAAATGGGTGATTCGCCCATAATGAGTGGTCATATGATCGGTGGCAGTAATGACGACTGTCGCCTCCTGCGTCGCGGCGGGCAGGACGTTTCCCGCCCAGATGGCCTGCCTGGCGGCAAATATCCCCCACATGAAAAAGAGCAAGGTTAATGCCGCGTAGCGCGCATAGTGATGGGGTATGAGGCAAAGCAAACATGCCAGACAAAACAGCACCGCGAGAATCCACGTGTCAGGTAATACTGGCAATATCATGAGCGGAAGTATTCCGCATACTACGCATACGCTGACCGTCGTTATCTTCATAGACACCTCCCTGTGCGGGAAAGTGTGCAGGTTCAGGACGCCATTGTCTGGAGGGGATTTTGTGCTATACGGCGCGGATTCCAGGTTTTTTACCTGATAAATGTAAGACGCAGCAAAAAATGCGAAACGTTTTCCAGTTTTCAGTCGAATAGCGTTTGCGCCTGACGGCGTATAAATGAAAAAAGCACCCTGACGGTGCTTTTTTCGGGTTCAAGTTTTGCGTTAAAACTTAACCGTAAATATTGGCGCGATCGCGCAGTTCTTTACCCGGTTTAAAGTGAGGAACGTATTTTCCTTCCAGTTCCACTTTATCGCCGGTCTTGGGGTTACGTCCGGTACGAGGCGCGCGGTAATGCAAAGAAAAACTGCCGAAACCGCGGATTTCAATACGCTCGCCCTGCGCAAGAGTCGAGGCCATATGCTCCAGCATCTCTTTTACCGCGTCTTCAACCGCCTTAGCGGGAATGTGAGATTGCTGGGTTGCAAGTCTTTCAATCAATTCTGACTTGGTCATGATTCCTCCGGTTCCTTAAAGACAAATTGGCTGCAGCCGTTAGATTGATTAAGGGCGGCCGTAGCCGCCCTTAGTGCTTGATTACAGGCCGAAATCTGCAATCTGTCAAGTAATCTCGTTATACTTCGGACTAAAAGGCCCGAAATTTCAGAGGATTACTCGCCTTTAGCTGCTTTGAATGCTTCAGCCATTGCGTTGTTAGAGAAGTTTGCATCTTCCTGTTTGTTAACAGTTGCGATGGCATCTTTCTCGTCAGCTTCGTCTTTCGCGCGAACAGACAGGCTGATTGCGCGGTTTTTACGATCAACGCCAGTGAATTTAGCTTCAACGTCGTCGCCAACGCTCAGAACCAGAGTCGCATCTTCAACGCGGTCACGGGATGCTTCAGAAGCACGCAGGTAACCTTCAACGCCGTCAGCCAGTTCTACAGTTGCGCCTTTAGCGTCAACGGCAGTGACTTTACCGGTTACGATAGCGCCTTTCTTGTTCAGAGCAACCCAGTTGTTGAACGGATCTTCTGCGAGCTGTTTAACGCCCAGGGAGATACGTTCACGTTCTGCGTCAACCTGCAGAACAACTGCAGCGATCTCGTCGCCTTTTTTGTATTCACGAACTGCTTCTTCGCCTGCAACGTTCCAGGAGATGTCAGACAGGTGAACCAGGCCGTCGATGCCGCCGTCCAGGCCGATGAAGATACCGAAGTCAGTGATAGACTTGATTTTACCTTCAACGCGGTCGCCCTTGTTGTGGGTTTCTGCGAACTGCTGCCACGGGTTAGATTTGCACTGCTTCAGACCCAGGGAGATACGACGACGTTCTTCGTCGATATCCAGAACCATCACTTCCACTACGTCGCCGACGTTAACCACTTTGGACGGGTGGATGTTTTTGTTGGTCCAGTCCATTTCGGAAACGTGAACCAGGCCTTCAACGCCTTCTTCGATTTCAACGAAGCAGCCGTAGTCGGTCAGGTTGGTCACGCGACCGGTCAGTTTGGTACCTTCCGGATAACGTTTAGCGATAGCTACCCACGGATCTTCGCCCAGCTGTTTCAGGCCCAGGGATACACGGGTACGCTCGCGGTCGAATTTCAGCACTTTCACGTTGATTTCGTCGCCAACGTTCACGATTTCGCTCGGATGCTTAACGCGTTTCCAGGCCATATCAGTGATGTGCAGCAGGCCGTCAACGCCGCCCAGATCAACGAATGCACCGTAGTCAGTGAGGTTCTTAACGATACCTTTAACTTCCATGCCTTCCTGCAGGTTTTCCAGCAGCTGATCGCGTTCTGCGCTGTTTTCGGATTCGATAACGGCACGACGAGAAACCACAACGTTGTTACGTTTCTGGTCCAGCTTGATTACTTTGAATTCAAGCTCTTTGCCTTCCAGGTGCAGAGTGTCACGCACCGGACGAACGTCTACCAGAGAACCCGGCAGGAACGCGCGAATACCGTTCAGCTCAACAGTGAAGCCACCCTTAACTTTGCCGTTGATAACACCGGTAACAGTTTCAGCATCTTCGTAAGCTTTTTCCAGCGTGATCCATGCTTCGTGACGTTTAGCTTTCTCACGAGAGAGCAGAGTTTCACCGAAGCCGTCTTCTACTGCATCCAGAGCAACGTCAACTTCGTCACCAACCTGGATTTCCAGTTCGCCCTGGGCGTTTTTGAACTGCTCAGCCGGAATGGCAGACTCAGATTTCAGACCGGCGTCAACCAGTACTACGTCTTTGTCGATAGCAACAACAACACCACGAACAATGGAACCCGGGCGGGTTTCGATTTCTTTTAAGGATTCTTCAAAGAGTTGAGCAAAAGATTCAGTCATGTTTAATCTTCAGGTTTCATATTTAACGTCCACCTGGCTCCGTGCCGGATGGGGTTGTTTAACATACCCGCTGTCAATCCTTTGCAACGGGGGTACTACAAATTCGGTCGCATTTAAGCGAGAGCCAATTTTTGGCGCGCATATTGTAACGCTTTTTCAATCACTTGCTCAATGCTTAATCGGGTAGAATCCAAAACTAATGCATCAGCAGCAGGAACTAACGGCGCTACAGCGCGATTACGATCGCGATCGTCGCGTTCCTTGATCTCGGCCAAAAGGCGTTCAAAGTTAACACTAAAGCCATTCTCCTGCAACTGTAGCATACGTCGATGCGCACGTTCCTCCGAGGAGGCGTCAAGGAAAATTTTTACCGGCGCATCCGGGAAGACCACGGTCCCCATATCGCGTCCATCGGCGATTAAACCAGGCGCTTCGCGGAATGCACGTTGGCGGCGAAGAAGCGCTTCACGCACGCGTGGGAATGCCGCCACCTGGGATGCCGCGTTCGCGACTTCCTGCGTACGAATTTCGCTGCTAACGTCCTCGCCTTCCAGGATAACTTCCAGGTTGCCGTCCGTTGAGACAAAACGCACGTCCAGATGGGACGCCAGCGGCACCAGCGCATCTTCAGAGGCGAGATCGACATGGTGGTGCAATGCCGCCAGCGCCAGTACGCGGTATATCGCGCCGGAATCCAGCAGATGCCATTGCAATGCTTCCGCCATTGCTTTGCACAAGGTGCCTTTACCTGCACCGCTTGGGCCATCAATGGTTATTACCGGGGCAATTGCCGTCATCTTTATCTCCTTAAACAGGCGTACCGTTAACGTAAACGCCGCGCATTATACGCGCCAACGCTCGCGACCGTTAACGTTGCGTGCAAAAACCAGTTTTGTCTGTAATCAGATGCGGAATAATTGCGCAATTATAGCGGGCCGGCGAGAAACCAGCCCGAAAGATGACAATGATTTACTTTTTATCTTCGGCAATTCTGTCGCGCATATGCTGCGCGCGATCGGCTGAGGCCGGGTGGGAGTCCATCAATGATTTTGCATGACCTGCGTCCATTGTGGCGAATTTATCGAATGCCGTGACTAAGCCCTGGGTGTTAATCCCGCGTTTTTTCAGCAGATCGTAAGAGAAGTCATCCGCATCCGACTCCTGACTGCGAGAAAACGCCGAATTGATGACGTCTTCCGCCAGATCGCCCAATTGAGACTGGGAAAGCTGCGCTGCGACGCCGCTGGTGGCGGAAATCGCATCGCGAGCCGCCAACGTGGCATAGGCGGTCTGCATCGCCTTGCGGGAGTGCCCTAAAGAGACATGGCCCAGTTCATGGCCCAGTACGCCTTCAATTTCATTATCGGTCATCAGATCCATCAGGCCGGAGTATACGCGAACGCAACCGTTCGCCATTGCCCATGCGTTGATATCGCTGGTCATATAGACTTTATAGCTAACCGGCGTACCGTCAATGTTGTTACCCAGCGCTTTGGCGATTTTGCTCAGACGTTTGGTGTATTTGCTTTTTGAACCTGCCAGTTGATTCTCGCTGTCCATTTGTTTACAGGCATTATTAGATAATGCCTTAACATCCGCATCGGACAGTGTGGCGGCTTTGTAGGCTGACATGCCGGAACTGGCGATTAAATTGCCATTCACGCCATTTTTACATCCTGCCAGTAGCGTAGCGGAAATCGCCACCGCCAGTAGTAATGATTTATTTTTCATACTAATCTTCCGTTGATAACTATTATAAAAAACACATAAATCAATGTGTTAAATCATCAACAAATTAGCATTAGTCATAATTGTAAAAATAGTGCGAATGCGGACTCGGCGCGCCAGCCTGTCGACTGGCGCAACAGAAAAATTAGGCAGGCGTGCTCATCCGCGCCAGTTGTTCGAAATAATCAGGGAACGTTTTTGCGGTACATTTAGGGTCCAGGATCGTGACTGGCGTATCGGACAGTGCGACCAGTGAGAAACACATCGCCATACGGTGGTCGTTGTACGTGCCAATATCCGCGTGTTGGAGCTTCGCCGGCGGCGTGATACGAATATAGTCGTGCCCTTCTTCGACTTCAGCGCCCACTTTACGTAGCTCGGTCGCCATCGCGAACAGGCGATCGGTTTCTTTCACTCGCCAGTTATAAATATTGCGCAGCGTCGTGGTTCCTTTCGCAAACAACGCCGTGGTGGCAATCGTCATCGCCGCATCCGGAATATGGTTCATATCCATATCTATGGCGTGCAATTCGCCGCGCGTGCAGGCAATAAAATCATCGCCCCAGGTAATAGTCGCGCCCATTTTCTCCAGCACATCGGCAAAACGAATATCGCCCTGCATACTTTTGCGGCCAATCCCGGTCACTTTTACCGTGCCGCCTTTTATCGCCCCGGCGGCGAGAAAATAGGACGCTGACGAGGCATCGCCCTCGACCAGATAGCGACCCGGAGAGTGATACTGTTGACCGCCCTTTACGACAAATTGTTGGTAGTGATGGTTCGTTATCTCCACACCAAAGGTTTTCATTAAATTTAGCGTGATATCGATGTAAGGTTTTGATACCAGTTCGCCTTTAACGCGAATAGTTGTGTCTTCAGGCGCCAGCGGCGCGGTCATCAGCAGAGCGGTCAGGAACTGGCTGGAAACGCTACCATCAACCTCAATGTCGCCGCCGGTAAAACCGCCGCGCAAACGCAGGGGCGGATAGTTTTCCTGCTCCAGGTAATCAATATTCGCCCCGCCCTGACGCAGCGAATCAACCAGATGGCCTATCGGACGCTCTTTCATACGCGGTTCGCCGGTTAACACTATCTCATTTTGCCCCAGACATAGCGCTGCCGCTAACGGACGCATCGCGGTTCCGGCATTACCGAGAAACAGTTCCAGAGCGCCTGGCGCGCGTAATGCGCCGCCATTACCCGTGATGTCACAGCGGGTGCGATCGGCAGAAAGGGTGTAATTGATCCCCAACGCGCTCAGGGCATTGAGCATATGGCGGACGTCATCGCTATCCAGCAGATTCGTCAGAACGGTTTTACCACAAGCTAAAGCCGCCAGGAGCAAAGCACGGTTTGAAACACTTTTGGAGCCAGGTAAATTAATGGCGCCATCGACCCGCGCGATGGGTTGTAACGTCAGGGATTCCATGAAACTCAACTCTCAAAAAACAGAAATAAAAACCCCACAGACTGGCCGTGGGGATGAAAAAGAAACGTTTTAGCCGTGGCGACGCTCAAAATCGATCATGAAATCGGTCAGCGCTTTCACCCCTTCAATCGGCATGGCGTTATAGATAGAAGCGCGCATACCGCCAACAACACGGTGCCCTTTTAAGGCGTGCAGACCGGCAGCGAAAGACTCTTCCAGAAAGACCTTGTCCAGCGCATTGTCCGCTAACTGGAACGGAACGTTCATCCGCGAACGGTTAGCCTGCGCGACATCATTACGGTAGAAATCGCTGTTATCAATCACACCGTACAGCAACTCCGCTTTTTGCTGATTGATTTTGTGCATCGCCGCCACGCCGCCCTGCGCTTTCAACCATTTGAACACCAGACCGGAAAGATACCAGGCGAAAGTCGGCGGCGTATTAAACATTGAGTCGTTATCATTCAGGACGGTGTAGTCGAGGATGGACGGGCAGCTCTCATGCGCCTTGCCTAACAGATCCTCCCGGACGATAACCAGCGTCAGTCCTGCCGGACCGATATTCTTCTGCGCGCCAGCATAAATTACGCCATAGCGAGAGACATCCAGCGGCGCAGACAGAATGGTAGAAGAAAAGTCCGCCGTGACGACCACCTCCGGGCCAAAATCAGGCGTTTCATCGATGGCGATGCCGTCAATGGTCTCATTCGGGCAATAGTGTAAATAAGCGGCGTTATCGGAAAGCTGCCACTCGCGCATCGGTTTTACGGCACGTTTGCCGTCAACGGTGATTTTGGCGTCGATAATCTGCGGCGCACAGTATTTTTTGGCTTCTTTGATGGCGCTCGCCGCCCAGTAACCGGCATCGACATAATCCGCCGTGGTTTTATCGCCCAGCAGATTGAGCGGCACGCCAGCAAACTGCCCGCGACCGCCGCCGTGACAAAATAAAACTTTATAGTTGGAGGGGATATTAAGGAGATCGCGAAAATCCTGCTCCGCCTCTTCAGCGACCTGGATAAACTCTTTGCCTCGATGGCTAATTTCCATTACCGACGTACCAAGACCGTGCCAGTCACGCAGTTCCTGTTGCGCCAGTTTAAGTACTTCCGCCGGTAGCATCGCCGGACCTGAACTAAAATTAAAGACCTGAGCCATTTCCCCTCACCACGCTGCATTGTTTCCTGCCTGACAGACATCAGGCAAACGTTATTCATGTGAATATCGGTTTTATCATTCAGTGACACGCGCCGCAATGGGTAAAACAATGCGAGGAGAAAATGCGGCGTGCGTCACACAACAGAATCTTCCGGATTAACCGTATAAATCCGATATTTTCGCTGTTAAACAACGCGTTTAGCCCGGCTTGCCTTCGTCCATTCTGGATTTGCGCAGCGCGGACATAATTGCTTTTCCCCGGCGTTCATGCGTATCACTTCACTGCAACGCACGCAGGCATAGTCGCCAGCCTCCGGCGCCACGATAAAGCGTGGCGTACAGTACTCAGGAAGAATGCTTAATCCCGGTTTAACGTCTTTATTTTCAAAGAAATAGACGCTGATTTGTCCGTTTGTCTCCAGGATGGCCAGTCTGACCTGCCCCAGTTGCTCAACGCCATTCAAGCGAAGCTCCATAAAAAACTCAAACTCCGTCATGTTCGAGCGCTGCAGTTTTTCCCACGCCAGTTCGCCGTCTTCAATAATGACCACCGACTTGCCTTCCAGCAGATCTTCCAACTTTTCACTATGCGCCATCAGCCACATGACCAGGCGATAGAGTAGCGCCAGGGTGATGAATACCACCAGAACAGGGAGCATCGGAACGTCATCATAAAACGCGACGTCGCCTGCCGCCGACCCCAATGTCAAAATGATCAGCACTTCAAAAAGCGACATTTGCCGTACGCCGCGTCGTCCTGTCACCTTTAAGAAAAGAAACACCAGAGCAAAGGTGTAAAAGCTACGTAGCGCCACTTCCCCCAAAAACGCTACCGGCACGTTATCCAGCGCCATTCGTTGCAAATCAAATGCTTTCATTTTTTATGCTCTTCCTGTGAATTCCTGTGTAAAAGCATAGCCAATACTTTTATTTCCGCCGTTGTCCCGCTGAGATAGCGCCCGTCACATAAAACCCGTATCATTGCGCGCTTTCCGTACGATAAAAGTGATTTTCATGACGCAAACATTTATTCCCGGCAAAGACGCCGCGCTGGAAGACTCCATCGCCCGCTTCCAACAAAAGTTACTCGACCTTGGCTTTCACATCGAAGAGGCCTCCTGGCTGAACCCGGTGCCAAACGTCTGGTCAGTGCATATTCGCGATAAAGAGTGCGCGTTATGCTTTACCAACGGAAAAGGCGCGACCCAAAAAGCGGCGCTGGCCTCGGCGTTGGGCGAATACTTCGAGCGTCTGTCAACCAACTACTTCTTTGCTGATTTCTGGCTTGGCGAAACGGTCGCCAATGGGCCATTCGTGCATTACCCGAACGAAAAGTGGTTCCCGCTGACTGAAAATGACGACGTACCGGAAGGCTTGCTTGATGCCCGTCTGCGCGCGTTTTACGATCCGGAAAATGAACTCACCGGAAGCCAGTTAATTGATCTTCAGTCCGGCAATGAAGCACGCGGCGTCTGCGGCCTGCCATTTACCCGTCAGTCCGATAACCAGACCGTGTATATTCCGATGAATATCATTGGCAACCTGTACGTCTCTAACGGAATGTCCGCCGGCAATACGCGTAATGAAGCCCGCGTTCAGGGACTGTCGGAAGTCTTCGAGCGTTATGTGAAAAATCGCATCATTGCGGAAAGTATCAGTCTGCCGGAGATTCCCGCAGAGGTGATGGCGCGTTATCCGGCGGTAATGGAGTCAATCGCCACGCTGGAAGCCGAGGGTTTCCCGATTTTCGCCTATGACGGCTCGCTGGGCGGTAAGTATCCGGTTATCTGCGTCGTGCTGTTCAACCCGGCTAACGGTACCTGCTTTGCTTCTTTTGGCGCGCATCCTGACTTTGGCGTTGCGCTGGAACGTACAGTGACCGAGCTACTCCAGGGACGCGGTCTGAAAGATCTTGATGTCTTCACGCCACCAACGTTCGATGATGAAGAAGTCGCGGAGCACACTAATCTGGAGACCCACTTCATCGACTCCAGCGGCCTGATTTCCTGGGACCTGTTCAAACAGGACGCCGATTACCCGTTCACGGACTGGAGTTTCTCCGGCACTACCGAAGAAGAATTCGCCACGCTGATGGCCATCTTTGCTGCTGAAGATAAAGAAGTTTACATTGCCGATTACGAGCATCTCGGCGTATACGCCTGTCGTATTATCGTACCGGGAATGTCTGATATTTATCCTGCCGAAGATCTGTGGCTGGCCAACAACAATATGGGTAGCCATCTTCGTGAGACTCTGCTTTCGCTGCCCGGTAGCGCCTGGAATAAAGAAGACTATCTCAATCTGATTGAACAATTGGATGAAGAAGGTTTTGACGATTTCACCCGCGTGCGTGAACTGCTGGGTCTGGCGACCGGGGCGGACAATGGTTGGTATACACTGCGCGTCGGCGAATTAAAAGCAATGCTAGCATTAGCGGGCGGCGATTTGGAGCAGGCGCTAATCTGGACAGAATGGACGATGGAGTTCAATTCGTCGGTCTTTAGTCCGGCACGCGCAAACTATTACCGTTGCCTGCAAACGCTGCTGCTCCTGTCGCAAGAAGATGCACGTCAGCCGCTGCAATATCTCAATGCTTTTATAAAAATGTATGGTGCAGAGGCTGTAGAAGCCGCCAGCGCTGCGCTTAGCGGTGAAGCGGCTTTTTACGGACTACCGGCTGTCGACCGCGATCTACAAGCGTTCCCGGCGCATCAGTCCTTGTTAAAAGCGTATGATAAATTACAGCGCGCGAAAGCGGCATACTGGTCAAAATAAGGCCATATAAGTGACTTAGGGTAGGTTTACCCTCTCGGCTGCGTTATATTACGGGGTGCCTTTGCGGCCCCGTTTTATTTATTTTCGCTAAACGGCGAAAAATGTAATAGCCAGGTTAAATATTGGTTGTTGATATTAAATTAATTGACATAGTGGTGTTACTTTATTTGTTGATTACTCCATATTAATTAACCGTGCAGCAGGAGGAGCCAGGAAAAAATTCAACTCTATTTATAATTTTTAAAATTTATTTTTATTAGGATAATCAAAAAGTTACACCGTAATTGCATAAAAGCCATGCGATTTACGGGCCTATAAGCCAGGCGAGATATGATCTATATCAAATTCTCATCTATAATGCTTTGTTAGTATCTCGTCGCCGACTTAATAAAGAGAGAGTTAGTGTGAAAGCTGACAACCCTTTTGACCTTTTACTCCCTGCAGCAATGGCCAAAGTGGCTGAAGAAGCAGGCGTCTATAAAGCAACGAAACATCCGCTTAAGACTTTCTATCTGGCGATTACCGCCGGCGTATTCATTTCAATTGCCTTTGTTTTTTATATTACTGCGACAACCGGTACTGGCGCGATGCCTTATGGCATGGCGAAACTTATCGGGGGTATCTGTTTCTCTTTGGGACTGATTCTCTGTGTTATTTGCGGCGCTGATCTTTTCACCTCTACTGTTCTGATCGTTGTAGCTAAAGCTAGCGGTCGCATCACCTGGGGGCAACTGGCTAAAAACTGGTTAAACGTCTATTTTGGTAACCTGATTGGCGCTCTGCTTTTCGTGTTACTGATGTGGCTTTCCGGCGAGTATATGACTGCCAACGGTCAATGGGGACTTAACGTCCTGCAAACCGCCGACCACAAAATGCACCACACTTTTATTGAAGCTGTCTGCCTCGGTATTCTGGCGAACCTGATGGTTTGTCTGGCCGTGTGGATGAGCTACTCAGGTCGTAGCCTGATGGACAAAGCGTTCATCATGGTACTGCCCGTCGCCATGTTTGTCGCCAGCGGTTTTGAGCACAGTATCGCAAACATGTTTATGATTCCTATGGGTATTGTAATACGCGATTTCGCTACACCGGCGTTTTGGACCGCGGTTGGTTCGTCTCCGGAAAGTTTTTCTCACCTGACCGTGATGAGCTTCATCACTGATAACCTGATTCCGGTCACGATCGGTAATATTATCGGCGGCGGTTTGTTGGTCGGGTTGACATACTGGGTCATTTACCTGCGTGGTAACGAGCATCATTAATCTGTTGATGCCCATTACACGCAGTAAATAAAAAATCCACTTAAGAAGGTAGGTGTTACATGTCCGAGCTTAATGAAAAGTTAGCCACAGCCTGGGAAGGTTTTACCAAAGGTGACTGGCAGAATGAAGTAAACGTCCGTGACTTCATTCAGAAAAACTACACTCCGTATGAGGGTGACGAGTCCTTCCTGGCTGGCGCTACTGACGCGACCACCAAGCTGTGGGACAGCGTAATGGAAGGCGTTAAACAGGAAAACCGCACTCACGCGCCTGTTGACTTTGACACCTCCGTTGCTTCCACCATCACTTCTCACGACGCTGGCTACATCAACAAAGCGCTTGAGAAAATTGTTGGTCTGCAGACTGAAGCTCCGCTGAAGCGTGCGATCATTCCGTTTGGCGGCATCAAAATGGTTGAAGGTTCCTGCAAAGCGTACAATCGCGAGCTGGACCCGATGCTCAAAAAAATCTTCACCGAATACCGTAAGACCCACAACCAGGGTGTATTCGACGTTTATACTCCGGACATCCTGCGTTGCCGTAAATCTGGCGTTCTGACCGGTCTGCCGGATGCGTATGGCCGTGGCCGTATCATCGGTGACTACCGTCGCATAGCGCTGTACGGTATCGACTACCTGATGAAAGACAAATTTGCGCAGTTTACGTCTCTGCAATCCGATCTGGAAAACGGCGTAAATCTGGAAGCGACTATCCGTCTGCGTGAAGAAATCGCTGAACAGCACCGCGCTCTGGGTCAGATCAAAGAAATGGCGGCTAAATACGGCTGCGATATCTCTGGTCCGGCGACTAACGCTCAGGAAGCAATCCAGTGGACTTACTTCGGCTACCTGGCTGCGGTTAAATCTCAGAACGGCGCAGCAATGTCCTTCGGTCGTGTATCCACCTTCCTGGATGCGTACATCGAACGTGACCTGAAAGCAGGCAAAATCACCGAGCAAGACGCACAGGAAATGATTGACCACCTGGTCATGAAACTGCGTATGGTTCGCTTCCTGCGTACTCCTGAATATGATGAACTGTTCTCCGGCGACCCGATTTGGGCAACCGAATCTATCGGTGGTATGGGCGTTGATGGCCGTACTTTGGTCACCAAAAACAGCTTCCGCTTCCTGAACACCCTGTACACCATGGGGCCGTCCCCGGAGCCGAACATCACCGTTCTGTGGTCTGAAAAACTGCCGCTGAACTTCAAAAAATTCGCCGCAAAAGTGTCCATCGACACTTCTTCTCTGCAGTACGAGAACGATGACCTGATGCGTCCGGACTTCAACAACGATGACTATGCTATCGCGTGCTGCGTAAGCCCGATGATCGTTGGTAAACAAATGCAGTTCTTCGGCGCGCGTGCAAACCTGGCGAAAACCATGCTGTACGCAATCAACGGCGGCGTTGATGAAAAACTGAAAATGCAGGTTGGTCCGAAATCCGAACCGATCAAAGGCGATGTTCTGAACTTCGACGAAGTGATGGATCGCATGGATCACTTCATGGACTGGCTGGCTAAACAGTATGTCACCGCGCTGAACGTTATCCATTACATGCACGACAAGTACAGCTACGAAGCCTCTCTGATGGCGTTGCACGACCGTGACGTTATCCGCACCATGGCGTGTGGTATCGCAGGTCTGTCCGTTGCGGCTGACTCCCTGTCTGCCATCAAATATGCGAAAGTTAAACCGATTCGTGACGAAGATGGTCTGGCTATCGACTTCGAAATCGAAGGCGAATATCCGCAGTTTGGTAACAACGACGCTCGTGTAGATGACATGGCAGTTGACCTGGTAGAACGTTTCATGAAGAAAATTCAGAAACTGACCACCTACCGTGGCGCTATCCCGACGCAGTCTGTTCTGACCATCACCTCTAACGTTGTGTATGGTAAGAAAACCGGTAACACCCCGGATGGTCGTCGCGCTGGCGCGCCGTTCGGACCTGGTGCTAACCCGATGCATGGTCGTGACCAGAAAGGCGCTGTCGCTTCTCTGACCTCCGTTGCTAAACTGCCGTTTGCTTACGCGAAAGATGGTATTTCTTATACCTTCTCTATCGTTCCGAACGCACTGGGTAAAGACGACGAAGTTCGTAAGACTAACCTGGCAGGTCTGATGGATGGTTACTTCCACCACGAAGCGTCCATCGAAGGCGGTCAGCACCTGAACGTCAACGTCATGAACCGTGAAATGCTGCTGGACGCGATGGAACATCCGGAAAAATATCCGCAGCTGACCATCCGTGTATCTGGTTACGCAGTACGTTTTAACTCCCTGACGAAAGAACAGCAGCAGGACGTTATTACTCGCACCTTCACGCAGACCATGTAATGGGTTTGACTGAAATTACGCTATAAAAAGCGTACAAAAAAGGCTCCATGTCTGTGGGGCCTTTTTAATTTTTATAAAAGCATATTTCGACAACCAGAATTTTTACTTATAAATAAAGTGTTATTATGTAATCTATATATTCTTCTCAGAATAGCATCAATTTCTCTTTTATTATTTTGATACTCATCATAATCCTTATTTAATACATCAGAAAACAGCATGGTGTTAGCTTTTGTAAAATCACATAACAATGACGGTATATATCCATGTAGCAGATAGATAAGTGTTGGATGAAACATATCAAACAGGACTTCCTCCTCCTCTAATTCCCAGTAACCTATTTTACAAAATTGGGTAGAAATCTCAAAAGACCCCATTTGAAGACAGCGTAGTTTATCCATCTCATCCTCAGTAAGCGTACCATTCCATTCAACACATGCCATTTTTCGATTTTCTCCAGATCGCATAAGCTTATAAACTTCATCCCTAATTTCATCATCCTCATTAACTGCCCCTCTAAGTTTATTAGCAAAGCCTTCTAATAATTCAGGATAGCGAGAAATTTTTTCTCCATACTTAGTACATATTTTAAAAAACAACTCTTCTTCATCTTCTTCCATCACTTTAAAAATACAGTGTTCTGAAACGTTGAGGAGACGATGCAAATTAATTTTATCAATAACATTGCCATCAATCTCAAATAAAACTTGTGTCTGATTCATATCAAAACGCATAACAAAGCGCTCTTGTTGGGATGGATCAGCGTATTGTTTTAATTGTACAAAGGCATGTATCTTCTCCATGCCGACTATATCAACATTAAGTTCAGCTTGATTTTCACGTTCACATCCATGGATGAGTGTATATAATACCTTCAGCACCTCTTGTTTTTTTTGTGTTCTGAAGTTGTCCTTAAATCTATCCCATACCCCCATGTATAGCGCTTGTTCTTTATCAGAATTCATCAAACGGACTAGCCGTGAATGATTAATTTCATAGTGATGATGATTACCAAAACTTAACGTAACTGGCATAATAACTCCCTTGATTATTTACCGCGAAAGCAAAATCCAATCCGTTGCTCTCATTCACTCTATTTAAGAGATTGAATCAGTCCGGGTTTAGAAATGGCATCAGATTTACACCTGATAACACGTTGAATGCAACGCCAGGCACTGGACAGGCATAACGTTCTTTGGACACATCTGAATTATGTTGAGAATTATTTTCGTTCTGACCACAACAAAACGGCGCCAACCATTCGAAAAAAGAGGTGGATCATAAACAGCAAAACCAGGGCGCTATGGATGATACACTTGCAGTATGTATTGCGGTTCGGGCGTTAAACAGAGGTACTGGGCTGATTAATGAGCCAGAATTTCTGGCGGTGCAAGTTATGCAGCATAGATTTGCCGTATATTTTATACTGAATAGAGGTAAAATAGCTCCATTGCAGCACATTCTGGAACAGCCACACATTCTGTAGTCCAAAATTTACGCTCGCAGTACCGCTTTTTTACAGGATGCAACCCCCTTAACAGGGTGCTCAACATGCCCGGAATGTGTCCATAAACCCCATGTTATTTAGAGCTAGCCGAAGCGATATGAGTAACTTAACCGATTGTATTACAAATGAAAGTGTTGCAGTAACTGCTGATAAAAAGCCGGTTATTGGTCGCATTCACTCCTTTGAATCCTGTGGCACCGTTGATGGCCCAGGCATCCGCTTTATTACCTTTTTCCAGGGCTGCCTGATGCGCTGCCTGTATTGCCATAATCGCGACACATGGGATACGCATGGCGGTAAAGAAATCACCGTTGAAGACTTAATGAAAGAGGTGGTGACCTATCGGCATTTTATGAATGCTTCTGGCGGCGGCGTGACGGCATCCGGCGGCGAGGCCATTTTGCAGGCAGAATTTGTACGCGACTGGTTTCGCGCCTGTAAAAAAGAAGGTATCCACACCTGTCTCGACACCAATGGCTTTGTGCGCCGTTATGACCCGGTGATTGATGAACTGCTGGACGTTACCGATCTGGTGATGCTCGATCTCAAGCAGATGAATGATGAGATCCACCAGAATCTGGTCGGTGTCTCTAATCACCGGACGCTGGAATTCGCGCAGTATTTATCAAAGAAAAATGTGAAGGTCTGGATCCGTTACGTTGTCGTTCCCGGCTGGTCTGACGACGATGATTCCGCGCATCGCCTGGGTGAGTTTACCCGCGATATGGGGAATGTCGAAAAAATCGAACTGCTGCCCTATCATGAGCTGGGCAAACATAAATGGGTGGCAATGGGCGAAGAATATAAACTGGACGGCGTAAAGCCGCCTAAAAAAGAGACCATGGAGCGTGTAAAGGGTATTCTTGAGCAGTATGGTCATAAAGTGATGTATTAATCGCCTGCTATCTTACCCGCTTTTAAACGGCTACCCATGACGGTAGCCGTTATGCTGTCTGGATAACGCTCTTACCGCTAAAATACCCGACCCTGCCGTCAGACAGGCCTGGTTAACAATATTGCGCTTACCAGGAATTAAACTTATCTGCTGCTGAGTTGAAGGTCTGACAACTATTGCTGCCCCGGCGCCTGTTAATACCGTTGTCTCCGCCTGGAACCCAGGCACCTGCAACCTTAAAAGGCGCTCGCCTGGCAGGAGCGCCGTGGAAAAGAGCGTCGTTATGTGTTTCTACGCGCCAGCAGTGGGAAAATTAATCCCAACCCGACCAGGACAAAAGGCGTCACGATGTTCAACGTCAGCTGGAATGTCCACTCCGGCGTGAACGCCTCCATTTTGGGGAAAATACCGGTAAGGCAGGCAAACGCGGTGAAGGCAAAACACCATATTCCCACAGTTAACGCCAACGCCCGGTTGCGAATAAACACATATTCGGGTTTGTACTTTTGTGCCAGTCGAATGACAGCAATAAAGGCGACAAATACCCACAGATAGCGCAGCGGCATAACAACTGAGTTGAGATTAAGCAGCCATTTGTACAGGTTGTTCATATCGCCGATGCCAAGCGTTGGCAACATAATCAAGATAGCGACCAACACCAATGTCAGCAAATAACCGTTAACTGGCGTACCTGAAGCGTTAGTACGACATAAGCGCTGCGGGATATATTTACTGTCTGCATCACCCAGCAATACTTTTAGTGGCGCATCAATAGAAAACACCAGCGCGGCGATTTGCCCCAGAGTATTGGCAATGGCATAAATCACCATTAATGCATTACCCATATGGTAATACTCACCCAATTTCTGAAATGCGTAATATTGCCCATTGGTCATTAAATCGTCAGGTATATGCCGGGAATCAAACATCATTCCCATCGCCAACGAACCGAGGATAGCACAGACCGCAACCATGACGGCTAAAAAGAGCATCCCCTTCGGGAATTCTTTTCCTGGATTCCGCGTCTGGTTGACGTAAGGCGAGATCTTCTCCGCCCCACCAACCGCAAAGACCAACATAGAGATGGTGGTGATATAGGTAAAATCGATATGAGGAATAAATGACTGCCAGGTGATGTTTGCGGTCGCAATTTCAACGTTTGTAATTGCTGGCGCGGTCACTGCCATCACAACATATAAAATTGACATGATAAACATGGCAATTCCGGCCACAGACCCAACAACCTTTAGCGATTTCATCCCCCTGGAAGCAACCCACATAAAGAAAACAAACAATGCCAGCGTCAGCCCCTGCAAGGCAACGACGGTATATTCTTTTATCAACGAGCCATCGCCTTTTAAAGCCCATCCCAATGCAATGAGTATCGCCTGCGGCTTTTGCGCCAGGTAAGGAATATGCACGACCCAATAAGTCCATGCCGCAAGGTAAGCCAACCCCGGCCCCATCGTATGCTTAATCCATGTACTGACGCCCCCTTTTCCCTCTTTGAAGGTTGAGCCCAGTTGCCCCACGATTAAGGCATAAGGAATAAAATAGAGCGCAAAAATAAACACCCAGGAGAAGACAACCACTAACCCCTGGTTAGCATAGTTATTGACAACATTGCCGAATCCCCAAACGGTAATAAACGACATCAAGGCGATGTTGTACCATCGCAACTGTTTTTCCTGCACATTCGGCATAACGCGATCCTTCGTGAACACAATGCTATTACTATAAATGAAGCGGGGAATTATGCGCGGTAAAGACGAAGAGAGAAAATAGAGGAACGCAAAATTATAACCTTCGACACATTTTATTTTTCAGCAAAGCAAGAAAATTATGCAGGTCAATTATTTTACGTAAAACATAAACAAAGAGTATGCAAGACTCACGTCCTGCATACGATTCAGAGAACAGTTAGGTATGGGCGACAGGATTGGGCGTCTGGCCGGCGTTACGTAACAGCATCAGCAGATAAATAAACGATACGCTGGCGATCATAATAAACAGCAGATTATCTGAATAATTCTGCATTAACATCGCAGCAAAAGACGGCCCCAACAGGCTCCCTACCGTATAACTTAACAGCAGCGCCTGGTTCATTGCCACAAGCTGGTGATGTTCGACTTTTTCACAGGCCCAGGCCATTGCAACGGGATAAAGCGTAAAACCCGCCGCCCCCAGAATAAACAGAGCTGGCGCCATCGCCGCCTGGGTTAACATAGCAATACTGCCGAGTATGACAACGAATACCTGTACGCGTAACACCAGCAAGCGACCAAATTTGTCCGCCAGACGTCCCATTGGCCATTGCCCCAAAATACCGGCGCTCACCAGCACCGCCATCCAGAAACCAATGCTGGCGTTAGCCATCCCCTGATGCTTCAGATATAACGGCATCAGACCATATAATGAACCAAGAACAATGCCGGAAATAATACAACCATTCACGCCAAGACGCGCCTGGCGTAGCTTCAGCATGGCGCTAATAGAAGAGGAATGACGTGTCTGCGTTTGCTGATTTACAATCCGGGTAAAGAGTAGTGGCAGAATTCCCGCCAGAATCATTCCGGTAACCCAGGGAAGGACGTACAGCAATTCACCAGACACTTTACTGACCAATAATTGTCCAAGGAAGGTCCCCATGTAATAGACCATCATATAGGCAGCAAGCAGGCGCCCGCGATTATGCGAGGTTCCGCTGCACATCAACGCGCTTTCGACAACAACCCAAATCATGGCGCAGCCGATGCCGGCAATAAAACGCCAGCTCATCCAGCTCCAGAACCCCACCATCACGCCCAACCCGACACAGCCCGCGGCGAAGATCAGCGAGGCAAGATAATAGCTACGGTTAAACCCAATGCGTTTAATTAAATACCCGGTAAATAACGTCCCGACCAGATTGCCGGTAAAATAAGACGAACTGACCATCCCCACCTGCCAGGTAGGAAGGTTTGCCTGAGCAAGCCACAACGGCACAAGCGTATTCAGTACCGCAATGGCCAGGGTCAACAAAAGTAGCCCGCACAGCAAAAGCATGACGGGACGGGTATAGGTGGACATGAATAAAAACCGTGAGGAAGTTCAAATTTCATGCGCATCATGCCATCGCCAGAAACATTGTCAATCGGCTCCGCATGGGCGATTCGCAAGTTTTGAGACTATCGATTTGATTTACTGATTCTGTACGTGAATATATTGAAAGGCTAAAAATTCATCCCCTTGTTTTTATTGATCTAACCCACAAAATCGGCGTTTTGTTCAGTCGAAAAATTTCATGGTTCCTGCAGACGCGTTTTTCCGGTCTATGCTTTCAGGTAAAGGCTACATCACAAGACTTTTGCTACCTCACTCCCCTTCCAATGGAGAAGATAATGGCCAGACCTTATGTTCGTCTCGATAAAAATGATGCCGCCGTGCTGCTGGTTGATCATCAGGCCGGTTTGCTTTCGCTGGTTCGGGATATCGAACCGGATAAGTTTAAGAATAATGTGCTCGCCCTCGGAGATTTAGCAAAATACTTCAACCTGCCAACCATTCTGACCACCAGTTTTGAAACCGGGCCTAACGGGCCGCTGGTTCCGGAGTTAAAAGCACAGTTTCCGGATGCCCCTTATATTGCACGTCCTGGGAATATCAATGCCTGGGATAATGAAGATTTCGTTAATGCAGTCAAAGCAACTGGTAAAAAGCAATTAATTATTGCGGGCGTCGTCACCGAGGTATGCGTGGCATTTCCCGCGCTGTCGGCCATTGAGGAAGGTTTTGAGGTCTTTGTTGTGACCGATGCGTCGGGCACATTTAATGAAATTACCCGCCATTCCGCGTGGGATCGCATGTCCCAGGCTGGTGCTCAGTTGATGACGTGGTTTGGCATCGCGTGTGAATTACACCGGGACTGGCGAAACGATATCGCAGGTCTGGCTACGCTGTTTTCCAATCACATTCCGGATTATCGCAATTTGATGACCAGCTATGATACGTTGACGAAACAGAAATAGAACACCGGGGCGAAAGCCCCGGTTTTACTCCACTGCCGGATAAGCAGCAGTATGTTAGCTGGCTACCGCCATGCCCACGGTCATATGCAGCCCATAGAATACGCCGCGGCCAATCAATTCCCCCGCCAGCATCAGAATGAAGGCGACAGAGAGCAACGGTACCGCAGGTTGATACCCTTTTAACTGTGGCACAATCCAGCAGCACAACGCCGCCGCAAGCAGCACCATACGCCAGGCCATCAGCGAGCCATAATCCGGCACCAGAGCAGACGCCTGCTGAATGGAACTGTGAATCGTCGCCAGTTCCGCGCCCTGCATGGCCACCATAATGGCAATAACCACCAGCGCCAGCACCGAAACCGCAGGCAACAGACGCATCGCCCAACCGTTCACGCCCGCGATGCGCAGCAGCAGATAACCCAGTAACGGGCCACCCATAAAGAGCGTCAGGAAGAAGCCCAGCGGCGTCCAGAAGCTATACCAGGTCGGTACTGTATCGATGCTGTTATAGACGCGTACCATCATCCAGACGAAGACGACGCCCAGTACCATCGTGATAATCAACCAGAGTGTGCGCAGTGCCGGCGGCAGCTTTTTCAGTACCGCCAACAGCCAGCCAATCCCGCCGACCGCAAAAAACACCGAGCCGCTGGCAATTTCATTGCTCAGTGCGGAAGCACCCACGCGGTTAAGCGAGTTAAACGCGCGCATCGGCGAGCCCAGATGCAGCATCGAGGCGATAAAGCCAATCCCCATCAGCACCCACAGACCAAACATACAGGCGATCACCCGCTGCTGCGTTTCCGCGCGCAGGTCGCCCTTCATCAGCGCCAGAGCCAGAACAATAAAACCACCGGCCACGCACTGACCAAAGACCGTGAAGATCATCAACGGCCATTCATGCCATCCACTTCCCATCTTATACCTCCTTCGGATTGGCCAGATAACCGGTGGTGTCCCCGGTCGGGCGGCTGTTGGCGTTGGGTTTAATCACAATATTCGGCTTCGTGAAATGCGCGCGCGGCAACGGCGCGACGGCAGCCAGCTCACCGTGTTTTTTACGCAGTTCGTCTATCGGGCCAAAATCCAGCGCCCGCAGCGGGCAGGATTCCACGCAAATCGGTTTCTTGCCTTCCGCCACCCGGTCATAACAGCCGTCGCACTTGGTCATATGACCTTTGGCCGCGTTGTACTGCGGCGCGCCGTACGGGCAGGCCATGTGGCAGTAGCGGCAGCCGATACAGACCTCTTCGTTCACCACCACAAAACCGTCATCGCGCTTGTGCATCGCGCCGCTCGGGCAGACTTTGGTACAGGCCGGGTCTTCGCAGTGGTTGCATGAAATGGAGAGATAATAGGCAAAGACGTTCTGGTGCCAGACGCCGTTATCTTCCTGCCAGTCGCCGCCCGCATACTCATAAATGCGGCGGAAGCTGACATCCGGGGTCAAATCTTTGTAGTCCTTGCAGGCCAGTTCGCAGGTTTTGCAACCGGTGCAACGGCTGGAATCAATAAAAAATCCATACTGGGTTGTCATCGGTTACTCCTTACGCCTTTTCAACCTGAACGAGGTTCGTATGTGACGGGTTCCCCTTCGCCAGCGGAGAAGGACGTTGGGTCGTCAGTACGTTAATACATCCGCCCTGATCCACGCGTTTTGCATCCGGGTCATACCATGCGCCTTCTCCCAGGGCGACCACGCCCGGCATCATGCGCGGCGTCACTTTAGCCTCGATATGTACTTCGCCGCGATCGTTGAAGATGCGGACTTTATCGCCATTGTTGATACCGCGTTTCTGCGCATCCATGGGGTTAATCCACATTTCCTGGCGACAGGCGGCTTTCAGTACGTCTACGTTGCCATAAGTGGAATGTACACGCGCTTTATAGTGGAAACCCGTCAACTGCAGCGGGAATTTATCCGTTAGCGGATCGTTATAGTTTTCAAAACCTGGCGTGTAGATCGGTAATGGATCGATCACGTCGCCTTCCGGCAGCTCCCAGGTGGCGGCGATATCCGCCAACGCCTGTGAATAGATTTCAATCTTGCCCGATGGCGTTGTAAGTGGATTCGCTTGCGGATCTTCGCGGAAGTCTTTATAGGCGACATGGTGGCCTTCGGGGTCACGCTGTTTGAAGATGCCTTGCTTACGGAACTCCTCAAAGGTGGGCAGATTCGGAATGGATTTACGCGACTGTTCGTACAGATGACGCATCCACTCTTCTTGCGTCCGTCCTTCGGTAAACTGTTGTTCCACGCCAAGACGTTTCGCCAGTTCGCTGGTCATCTCATAAATCGTCTTACACTCGAAGCGCGGTTTAATCGCCTGGTCAGTGAAGATAACGTAAGACATGTTCCCGCAGGAGGCATCCAGCGCAAAGTCCATCTGCTCAGAAGCAGTGCAATCCGGTAACAGAATATCGGCGTATTTTGCCGACGAAGTCATATGACAGTCGATAACGACGATCATTTCGCATTTCTTGTCATCCTGCAGGATTTCGTGGGTGCGGTTAATCTCAGAGTGCTGGTTAATCAAACAGTTGCCAGCATAGTTCCAGATCATTTTGATCGGCACGTCCAGCTTATCTTTCCCCCGCACGCCATCACGCAGCGCCGTCATTTCCGGGCCGCGTTCAATGGCATCGGTCCACATAAACATGGAGATGCTGGTTTCAACCGGGTTTTCCAACGTGGGCATACGTTCAAATGGCAGAGCATAAGACCCTTCGCGCGCGCCGCTGTTACCGCCGTTAATCCCAACATTACCCGTCAGGATCGCCAGCATCGAGATGGCGCGCGTGGCGATTTCTCCATTAGCATGACGCTGTGGCCCCCACCCCTGGCAAATATAGGCGGGTTTAGCGCTGCCGATTTCTCGCGCCAGTTTAATAATGCGATCTGCCGGAATACCGGTAATTTTCGCCGCCCACTCCGGCGTCTTCGCGATACCGTCTTTACCCTGGCCCAGAATATAGGCTTTGTAGTGACCGTTTTTCGGCGCGCTGGCAGGCAAGGTTTTTTCGTCATAACCGACGCAATATTTATCCAGGAACGGCTGATCGACCATGTTCTCGGTGATTAAGACATATGCCAGACCATTGACCAGCGCCGCATCGGTACCTGGACGAATCGGAATCCACTCATCTTCGCGACCGGCGCCGGTGTCGGTGTAACGAGGATCGATAATGATCATCCGCGCGTTTGATTTCTGCCGCGCCTGTTCAAGATAATACGTTACACCGCCCCCGCTCATGCGGGTTTCGCCAGGGTTATTGCCAAACAACACCACCAGCTTACTGTTTTCAATGTCGGATGGACTATTGCCATCCGCCCAGCCGCCATAGGTGTAGTTCAGACCCGCTGCGATTTGCGCGGAAGAGTAATCACCGTAGTGGTTAAGATAACCGCCGCAGCAGTTCATCAGACGAGCGACCAGCGTTTTTCCCGGCGGCCATGAACGTGTCAAAGTACCGCCCAGCGTTCCCGTGCCATAGTTCAGATAAATGGACTCGTTGCCATACTCTTTGATAAGACGCTGCATATTGGTGGCAATGATATCGTAGGCTTCGTCCCAGCTAATACGCTCAAATTTACCTTCGCCGCGCGCGCCGACGCGCTTCATCGGATACTTGAGCCGATCAGGGTTATAGACGCGACGACGCATAGAACGACCGCGCAGGCAGGCGCGAACCTGGTGCAGGCCATCGTAATCATCGTTTCCGGTATTATCCGTTTCTACATATTTGATTTCGCCATCCACAACATGCATACGTAGCGGACAACGGCTGCCACAGTTTACCGTACAGGCGCTCCAGACGACTTTCTCGCCGGTTTTCGCCGGGCTTATCGCCTCTGCGGCGTTAGCGATGCGGGTAAATGGCAGGGTAAATGCGCTACTGGCCATCGCCAGGCCGCCTATCGCGGTGGTTTTGACTAAACCACGACGGCTCACCTCGGCTGCCAGCACGGCATCAGGGATCTTAGTTTTCATAAGGGCTCACTCTGCTGCTCACAATAAAAAAACAATAAAACGATGTATAGAGTTTTATATAGCGATAACCTCGCTATAAAGTCTGATATATATCGAAAAAGTAGAAAAATAGTGTTAAAAACTGACCTTCATTCGAAATCAGTATTACCCCTAATAGGGTAGGGATTATTGTCCGGTATCAAACTGGCATAAAAAAAAGCGCCCGAAGGCGCTTTTTAGAAGAGGAGAAGGCGAGGATTAGCCGATATATTCCAGTCCGTTCATGTACGGACGTAAGACTTCCGGCACTTCAATGCGACCATCAGCCTGCTGATAGTTTTCCATCACGGCCACCAGGGTACGGCCTACCGCCAGACCAGAACCATTCAGGGTATGGACCAGACGGGTCTTTTTGTCGGACTTGCTACGACAGCGTGCCTGCATACGACGCGCCTGGAAGTCCCAAACGTTAGAGCAGGAAGAGATCTCGCGGTAGGTATTCTGCGCCGGAACCCAGACTTCGAGGTCATAGGTTTTGCAGGCGCCGAAGCCCATATCGCCAGTACACAGAATGATTTTACGGTACGGCAGTCCCAGTAGCTGGAGCACTTTTTCCGCATGGCCGGTCATCTCTTCCAACGCCGCCATAGAATCTTCCGGGCGAACGATCTGCACCATCTCCACTTTGTCAAACTGATGCATACGAATCAGGCCACGGGTATCACGACCATAAGAACCTGCTTCAGAACGGAAACAAGGCGTATGCGCCGTCATTTTAATCGGCAGCTGATCTTCGTCGATGATTTCATCGCGTACCAGATTGGTCAGCGGAACCTCCGCCGTCGGGATCAAAGCATAGTTGCTGCTGTCTGCTTCTTCTTCCAGCGGACGGGTATGGAACAAGTCGCCTGCGAATTTCGGCAGTTGACCGGTGCCATACAGCGTGTCGTGGTTAACCAGATACGGCACGTAGTTTTCGCTATAGCCGTGCTGTTCCGTATGCAGATCCAACATGAACTGCGACAATGCGCGATGCATACGCGCAATCTGTCCTTTCATCACCACAAAACGGGAGCCGGTCAGCTTAACCGCAGCGGCAAAGTCGAGGCCGGAGTGCATTTCCCCTAAGGTGACGTGATCGCGGATTTCAAAATCAAACTCACGCGGGGTACCCCAGCGGCTGACTTCAACGTTGTCGTTTTCATCTTTACCTACCGGCACTTCATCCGCAGGCAGGTTTGGGATGGTCAGCGCGATATCGCGGATCTCCGCCAGCAAGGTATCCAGCTCGGCTTTCGCCGCATCCAGCTCTTCGCCCAGTTTATTCACTTCCAGGCGTAAAGGCTCGATATCTTCCCCGCGCGCTTTCGCCTGGCCGATGGATTTCGATCGAGAATTACGCTCCGCCTGCAGGTTTTCCGTGTTGACCTGCAAAACTTTACGACGCTCTTCAAGAGCGCGCAGCTTATCTACATCCAGCTTAAAGCCCCGGCGTGCCAGTTTTTCAGCGACTGCGTCTGGCTCATTACGCAGCAGATTGGGATCGAGCATGCTTATCCTGTGCTTATCGAATAATAAAAGGAAACGCGATCAATTGATGATCGCCTCTGATTGTATTGATGAACGTAAACCGCGTTTACGTAATAGCGACGTTTTCGCCTTACCTGACCGACGACAGCAACAACGCATCCATTGCGCTATACCCGCGGACCTCATAAGCAACGTGCTATCAGGCATAACGAGATTCATCATCAACGCCATGATACCTGGAGCATCATATTTAGAGATAACCTTACCGCAACGTTTACACTAGCGGTAGCGTTTTGTGGGGCTATTTTGATCCTGTTCAGCCAGCCAGGCGAGCTTTTCGCCAATCTTGCCTTCCAGACCACGATTTGTCGGATGATAATAGCGCGTTTGCGCGATTTCCGGCGGGAAGTACACTTCACCCGCAGCATAGGCATTGGGCTCATCGTGGGCATAGCGGTACTCCTGGCCATAGCCCATCTCTTTCATCAGTTTGGTTGGCGCATTACGCAGATGGACAGGAACGTCATAATCAGGGCGTTCGCGCGCGTCGGCCAGCGCAGCCTTAAAGGCGGTATAGACGGCGTTGCTCTTCGGCGCGCAGGCGAGATAAACGATAGCCTGCGCGATCGCCCTTTCGCCTTCAGCCGGACCGACGCGGGTGAAACAATCCCACGCGGCAATAGCGACCTGCATCGCGCGCGGATCGGCATTACCCACATCTTCCGAGGCAATCGCCAGGCAGCGACGCGCCACGTACAGCGGATCGCCTCCCGCGGTAATGATACGGGCATACCAATAGAGGGCGGCATCCGGCGCGCTGCCGCGCACTGATTTATGTAAGGCGGAAATAAGATCGTAGAAGCGATCGCCTTTGTTATCAAAACGCGCGCTGCGTTCGCCGGCGATCTCGGTCAACAAGGCGGGCAATAAAACGCGTTTGCCGCTATCATCCGCCTCCGCCATATCGGCCATCATTTCCAGCGTATTTAAGGCGCGCCGCGCGTCGCCATTGACCAGCTCAGCAATCGCTCGCCGTGTTTCATCCGGTAACACGATATCCTGATCGCCGTAACCACGCGTTTTGTCCTGCATCGCCTGGTCCAGTACTTGCTCAATATCGTCAGTGGACAACGATTTCAGTAGATAGACCCGCGCTCGCGACAATAGCGCCGAGTTCAGCTCAAAAGAGGGATTTTCCGTGGTCGCGCCGATAAAGGTGATAGTGCCATCTTCGATATGCGGTAAAAAGGCGTCCTGCTGGCTTTTGTTAAAGCGATGCACTTCATCGACAAACAGGATGGTACGGCGACCGGCATTACGATTCTGGCGGGCGCGCTCGATAGCTTCGCGAATCTCTTTTACCCCAGAAGTGACGGCGGAAATACGCTCGACATCGGCGCTGGCGTAGCGGGCGATCACTTCAGCGAGCGTGGTTTTCCCCGTCCCTGGCGGCCCCCATAAAATCATGGAGTGCAGATGACCGGCCTCAATAGCGCGAGGCAACGGCTTACCTGCGGCCAGCAAATGCTGCTGGCCGATATACTGCGCTAAATTTTCCGGCCGCATTCGCGCGGCCAGCGGTTGAAACGTATTATCAGAAAAATCGAGCGACAGATTGCTCACTCATCGCCTCTACTTACGTTGGTCGTCTATCGTTACCCCTTGCGGCGGAGTAAACGTAAATTTTGACGGATCAACAGCGCCGTTTTGCTGGGATTTTAGCTGATAGGCGCTACGCTGATCGTCTTGTTCTACGGCGCTAAACTGGTGGATAGTCCCGTCGCGTCCCACATTGATGGTGAACTGTTTCAGATTGCCGTTGCTGGCTTTCGGCGTCAGCACAAAATTATCGCCATCCTGCTTAATATTATACTGCTGCCAGTCGCTGGCCTGGTTGCGGGCAATCAGCATAAACGGTGTATTTCCGGTGGCATCTTTCAACCACGTGGCGGTAGCCTGTTCTACAAACGGGTTATAGAACCATAACGTTTTGCCGTCAGAAACCAGAATACTCTCGTCAGGTTGCGTCATATGCCAGTTGAATAAATTTGGCCGCTTAACCCATAAATCACCCTGTCCCTCCTGCACCGCAGCACCGCTGCCATCGGTGACTTTTTGAGTAAAGCTGGCATGAAAGCTGCTCACTTTATCCAGGCGGCTTTTCAGAGAGCTGGCGGCGTCAGCCCATACGCTGCTGGCTACAACGCTTGAAAGTAATGCACAGGCGATTGCCATTTTTTTCATCATTATTCCTCAGGTTTCGACACTCCCGACCAGGAGCTCCTTTTGCTTTCTATTCCAGGCCAAAAATCAGCATGAGGAAAGAAGAAAATACTGAATTTTGTTGCCGGATGGCAGCCTGCACAGCGCCATCCGGCTTACAGGTTTACTCAAAAGGCGGCGGAGCCAGCACTTCACGATTACCGTTATGCCCCTGAGCGCTGACAATACCCTGCGCTTCCATCTGTTCGATAATACGCGCCGCACGGTTATAGCCGATGCGGAACTGACGCTGAACGCCGGAAATGGACGCTTTACGCTTCTGGGTGACGAAATTAACGGCCTGATCGAATAGCGCATCTAATTCTTCGCCGCCGTCAAAACCGCCACCGCCACCTTCGCTTTCGCTGTCGGAGGTAATGCCATCCACATATTGCGGACGACCGCGCGCTTTCCAGTCCTGCACCACTGCATGGACTTCCTGGTCACGCACAAACGCCCCATGGACACGTACCGGCATGGTGGAGTTTGGTCCGGAATAGAGCATGTCCCCCATTCCCAATAGCGACTCAGCGCCACCCTGATCAAGAATGGTGCGGGAGTCGATCTTGCTGGATACGGTAAAAGCGATACGGGTTGGAATGTTGGCTTTAATTAAACCAGTAATCACATCGACCGACGGACGCTGCGTCGCCAGTACCAGGTGAATCCCCGCGGCGCGCGCTTTCTGCGCCAGACGCGCGATCAGCTCCTCAACTTTTTTACCGACGGTCATCATCAGGTCGGCAAATTCATCAACCAGTACCACGATATACGGCAGTTTTTCCAGAACCGGATGCTGAACATCCATACTGTCGCCCGGCTTCCAGTACGGGTCCGGAATCGGACGTCCCATGCGGGCCGCTTCGGCGATTTTCTCGTTATACCCAGCCAGATTACGCACGCCGAGCGCGGACATCAGCTTATAGCGACGCTCCATCTCATTGACGCTCCAGCGTAACGCGTTAGCCGCGTCTTTCATGTCGGTAACAACTTCTGTCAGCAGATGCGGTATACCTTCATAGACCGAGAGTTCTAACATTTTCGGGTCGATCATGATAAAGCGAACGTCTTCCGGCTGCGCTTTATACAGCATACTGAGGATCATGGCGTTAACCCCGACCGACTTACCGGAACCGGTCGTACCGGCCACCAGCAGGTGAGGCATTTTCGCCAGATCCGCCACTACCGGATCGCCCGCGATATCCTTACCTAACACCACGGTAAGCGGCGACGGATTCTCGCGGAATTTGGCGTTATCCAACACTTCGCGCAGATAAACGGTTTGCCGTTTCTTGTTCGGCAATTCCAACCCTACGTAAGGTTTGCCTGGAATGACTTCCACAACGCGTACGGCTACCGTTGACAATGAACGCGCCAGATCCCGGGAAAGGTTGGAGATACGCGCCGCTTTAACGCCCGGGGCCAGATTCAGTTCAAAGCGAGTAATGACCGGGCCTGGCGAATAGTTCACCACATCAGCTTTAATGCGGAAATCCGCCAGACGCGCTTCAACCAGACGCGCCATTTGCTCCAGCGCAAAGGTATCTACCGGTTCAACTTCGCTCGGCGGCGGCGTCAGAAGATCTAACGAAGGCAGCGGCGTCGTCGGACGCTGCAATGGACGACTGTCGCCGTTACGCATCAACAGCGGGTGGATCAGGCTGTCTTGCGGCGCTGTCGGCTGTTGCGGCTGCTGATACTGCGACTGAGGCGCTACCGGCTGTTGCGGCTGCTGATACTGCGACTGAGGCGCTACCGGCTGTTGCGGCTGCTGATACTGCGACTGAGGCGCTACCGGCTGTTGCGGCTGCTGATACTGCGACTGAGGCGCTACCGGCTGTTGCGGCTGCTGATACTGCGGCTGCGGCGCTACCGGCTGTTGCGGCTGCTGGTACTGTGGCTGAGGCGCTACCGGCTGTTGCGGCTGCTGATACTGAGACTGAGGCGCTACCGGCTGCTGATACTGCGGCTGCGGCTGCGGCGCGACCGGTTGCTGAACAGGCGTTGATTCGGGCATGACACCCGGCGTGAACAGCGGTTCGTGCGGACCTTCATCAACCAATACTTTCATTGGCGAGAAATCAAGATCGTCCAGTGAGAACGGCTGCGCGCCAGCGGGTTGCTCGCCGGAATAGCGCTGCTGTTGCGAAGCGGCAAACTGGCGGGCTAATTCAGCTTCCGCAGCGGTATCGTCATCTTCTGCCTGTTGAGTATCGTGCTGATACGTCTCACCATAACGATGCTGCTGCGACTGCGCAAACTGACGGGCTAACTCGTCCTGATGCATTGCATCTATTTCTTCATCTGTTAGCTGCGCGCCCGTCTCGTACTGATTGCGCCCCGCCTCGCGGGCTTTTTCTTCTGCAATCCTCTGCGACGGCAGCTTAATACCGTACGACGCCAGTTCCCGTCGGGTCGGCACGCGAACGCGGTTCGGACGCGGCAGCTGCGGACCAATTCCCTCTTTCACCTGCGGACGCGGCGCGCCGCCGGTAGCCAGACCAAATGCAGGCGCAGCGGCCGCGGCGCCTGCTGCCAGGGCGCCACTCTTAATACCTGCGTCAAGCGACGCGGCGGCGGCTACCGCTTCCACTGGCGGTATGGACGGCGCGACAGATACCGTAGGTTTGACCGGCACGTTCTCTTTTACCGGCTCCGGAATCGGTTGATACCATGCCGCCAGTTGTTCGCGCTCACGGGCGCGTTTCTCTTCCACCTCTTCAAAATAGTAAAGCGGAGGACGGGCGGGTCTGATTTCTTCTATGCCAGGTTCAGGCTCGGTGGCAACCGGCTGTTCGATAACCGGCGGCGGCATGTGGGAAGGTTCAGCCGCTATCGGCTCCGGCTGATGGGGCGGCTCCGACTGCCAGTGTTGTTCCGCATCCGGCGTCTGCCATTGCGACTGTGTTTCCTGCGGCGCAAGAGATTCATATTCTGCGGTGGTCTCTGGCGTCGCGGCGTATTGCGGCGCGGAAGCGACAGGCACAGGTTGCTGCCACGGCGCACTTTGCGCCTCCTGCGGTTGAGCATATTGCGGATGCGGCTGATACCCCTCCGGCGCAGGTGCGATAACCGGTTCGCCGGTTTGCGGTCCCGGTACGGGCTGCCACTCCACGGTCGGTTGCGCGACAACCGGCTCAGCCCCCGGCATAGGCGGCGTGTGCATTATGGGATCGGCGGACGCTGCCCACGTCTGGGTGACGGCAGTTGCAGCCGCAGCGGCGGCGACCGGTTCGGTGACAGAATGGCCGTTTAACAGCGGATCATATTCATCATATTCCGGCTGCGTCGCACGGTTGCCCGAAAACAGAACGTCGTCGGGATCGGCAGCGACGCCGCGCGCGCTATACTGAATGTCCTCGTCATCATCCATCCGTTTGCCGGAAAAGAGCGCGGCATCGGTCTGACGGCCCCGTGGATTGCTGAATTTTTCAGCCAGTCGCTTACGACGCGCCAACGCGCCGCGCAAAATACGCGCCCGGCGAGATTCACGCTGCACGCCGTCGGTTTCTTCATCGTATTCGTCATCATACTCTTCGTCGTCAACCCACGTATCATCACGCCGGGTACGGTTGCTGGCGAAGGTCAGTATATTAAGCAGCCAGCCGCCTAATTTTTCGGCGATACTAACCCAGGACCAACCGGTAAAGAGCGTCAGCCCGGCAGCCCAAATACAGAGAAGCATTATCGTTCCGCCGCTACTATGCAACAACGGCTGCAGCGTGGTGCTTAACAGGCTGCCAATGACGCCGCCAGAGGCGAAATACCAGATATCGTCGGCATTAATGGCTGCCAGACCGCAGGAAGTGAGAATCAGCGCCAGCACGCCGATAAGGCGTAGCGACACAGCAAAATAGTCGATGTAATCATCCGTAGACTGATGACGCCACGCAAACCAGCACCCGCCGACAATAATGACAGGGATGGTGTAGGCCATTACGCCAAAAATAAAGAACAGTGTATCGGCCAGCCACGCGCCCGGCGCGCCGCCTAAATTATGGATGGGTTCATGCCAGGCGGTTTGCGACCAACTGGGGTCCGAAGGGTTAAAGCTCAACAAGGCCGCCATCAACCAGACGGCAAAAAGGGCAATAAGTATCAACAACGCTTCCAGAAGTCGGCGCCCGCTGCTTAACTTCGTCAATGTGACGTCTTTGTCTTCAGTATATTCCTGGCTCAAAAAAGGCTCTCCAGGTTCCAGGCTTTTCCCGCCCGATGCTAAAACGGACAACAGCACCGGGTTGCCCCGGCACTGTTGCTGTATGGATTAACAGGAGTGTAATCAAACTACGGCGATTTTGCACCTGTTCCGTGTTAGCGTGTCTTAATAACCAGACGATTACTCTGTTTTACCTCTTCCATCACTACGTAAGTTCGGGTGTCGTTCACACCTGGCAAGCGCAGCAACGTCTCTCCCAATAGTTTTCGATACGCTGACATATCCGGTACACGGGTTTTCAACAGGTAGTCGAAATCGCCGGAAACCAAATGACACTCCTGAATCTCTTCAAGCTTTTGCACGGCAGCATTAAACTGTTCAAACACATCCGGCGCGCCGCGATTTAAGGTAATCTCAACGAATACCAGAAGTGATGCATCCAGATAATGCGGGTTCAACAGCGCCGTATAGCCCTGGATAAACCCCTGTCGCTCCAGCCGACGCACACGCTCAAGGCAAGGTGTCGGCGAAAGTCCTACTCGTTTAGAAAGCTCGACGTTGGAAATACGCCCATCCTTTTGCAGTTCATTAAGAATGTTACGATCGATACGGTCGAGATCTTTCCCAGGGCGCTTCTTGCTATCTACCATTATTATTGTCTCTCTGTATTCCTTCCCTACTCCTGCCTGACTCTACTCACATCACTGTTCAGAGTCGCTGCCCATCACAATAGACCGAAACCCAGAGGGATTAACGGCGCGCAATGCCTGGTCTATGGTGAGAAGACCGTTGCCTCGCGGCAGCTATCGACATCACGAATGGCGTCTGTCCACGCCATGCGTAGATTTCACTAGCCCGGTAAACATGGTATTTACATGCATGATTATGCAGCACATACATAACACAGTTTTTTTCTTCCTCGAATGTTTTCGCAAAACAGCAGGTGATTGTCAAAGCAAAACATCGATTTTTAGTACAACATGCCAGTTATTCATTAGAGAGGGCGGTAAACTGTCATTTCGTCATCTTATAAGTTACCAATTTTAAGTAAAATTTGTGATGATAACGTCGCTGTCGCGGTCGTTCATCGGTTCATGCTATTACACATATTGTTAACAAAATCGTTATGCTCTTTTTTTACGTCTGTAAATTCCCTACAATTCTGCTCATTGTCTGCCAACAACTATGGGGATCTCATGGGCACGACCAAACACAGTAAGCTGCTTATTCTGGGCTCAGGACCGGCGGGATATACCGCGGCGGTGTATGCCGCGCGCGCAAATTTACAGCCGGTACTTATTACCGGTATGGAAAAAGGCGGTCAACTGACGACCACGACGGAAGTGGAAAACTGGCCCGGCGATCCAAACGATTTGACCGGCCCGCTACTGATGGAACGCATGCATGAACATGCGGCAAAATTTGAAACCGAGATAATCTTTGATCACATCAACAAAGTGGATCTGCAAAATCGTCCGTTCCGTCTGACAGGTGACAGCGCAGAGTACACTTGTGATGCGTTGATCATTGCGACCGGCGCTTCCGCGCGCTATCTGGGGCTGCCATCGGAAGAAGCCTTTAAAGGGCGCGGCGTTTCCGCCTGCGCAACCTGCGACGGTTTCTTCTACCGCAATCAGAAAGTGGCGGTGATCGGCGGCGGCAACACCGCGGTTGAAGAAGCGCTTTATCTGTCCAACATCGCTTCGGAAGTGCACCTTATCCATCGCCGTGACGGTTTCCGCGCTGAAAAAATCCTCATTAAGCGCCTGATGGATAAAGTCGAAAATGGCAATATCATCCTGCACACCAACCGGACGCTGGAAGAAGTGACCGGCGATCAGATGGGCGTTACTGGTCTGCGTCTTCGCGACACGCAGCAAAGCGACAATATTGAGACGCTGGACATCGCCGGACTTTTCGTAGCCATCGGTCATAGCCCAAACACGGCGCTCTTCGAAGGCCAGCTTGAGCTGGAAAATGGTTATATCAAAGTTCAGTCCGGCACCCATGGCAACGCCACACAAACCAGCATCCCTGGCGTATTCGCGGCGGGTGACGTCATGGATCATATTTACCGTCAGGCGATCACCTCTGCAGGTACGGGCTGTATGGCGGCGCTGGATGCTGAACGCTATCTCGATGGTCTGGCCGACGCGAGCAAATAGTTTTTACAAATCAGTAACAAAAGTAAAAAAGGCGACTATAAGTCGCCTTTATTTTTGCGTCGTTGTAACATTGCCCTGCCTGAAATTCCAATAACTCACCTGCTAAGCGTGCAATGAATAAAACCCGTCAAAAAGAGCTGACCCGCTGGTTAAAACAGCAAAGCGTAATCTCCCAACGGTGGTTGAATATTTCCCGCCTGTTGGGGTTCATGAGTGGCGTATTAATTGTCGCTCAGGCCTGGATCATGGCGCGTATCCTGCAACATATGATCATGGAGAACATTCCACGGGAAGCGCTGTTGCTCCCTTTTATCCTGCTGATACTGGTCTTTGTCCTCCGCGCCTGGGTGGTGTGGTTGCGCGAGCGCGTCGGTTTTCATGCCGGACAGCATATTCGCTTTGAGATCCGCCGTCAGGTGTTGGATCGTCTGCAGCAAGCCGGCCCAGCCTGGATTCAGGGCAAGCCCGCCGGTAGCTGGGCGACGCTGGTGTTGGAACAGATTGACGATATGCATGACTATTATGCGCGCTATCTGCCGCAAATGGCGCTTGCCGTTTGCGTACCGCTCTTAATCGTGGCGGCGATTTTCCCGTCAAATTGGGCGGCGGCGCTGATTCTGCTGGGCACCGCCCCGCTCATTCCCCTATTTATGGCGATGGTAGGAATGGGCGCGGCTGACGCCAACCGCCGCAATTTTCTGGCGCTTGCCCGGCTAAGCGGCCATTTTCTTGACCGTCTGCGCGGGATGGAAACGCTGCGAATTTTCGGTCGTGGAGAAGCGGAAACCGAGAGCATTCGCGCAGCATCGCAGGATTTTCGTCAGCGCACGATGGAAGTACTGCGCCTCGCCTTTTTATCTTCCGGCGTGCTGGAATTTTTCACCTCGCTTTCTATTGCGCTGGTCGCCGTTTATTTTGGCTTCTCTTACCTGGGCGAGCTGAACTTTGGCCATTACGGTACCGGTGTGACGCTCGCCGCCGGGTTCCTCGCCTTGATCCTCGCGCCGGAGTTTTTCCAGCCGTTACGCGACCTCGGCACGTTTTATCATGCTAAGGCGCAGGCGGTTGGCGCGGCGGATAGTCTGAAGACGTTTCTGGAAACGCCCCTCGCCCACCCGGCGCGCGGCGAAGTTGAGCTGGCGGAAAACGAACCTGTAACCATTGACGCAGTCAATCTTATTATCACCTCGCCAGGAGGCAAAACGCTTGCCGGGCCGCTGAATTTCTCATTAGCGGCAGGAGAACGCGCCGTCCTGGTAGGACGCAGCGGTTCCGGTAAAAGCTCTCTGTTGAATGTATTATCCGGTTTTCTCTCCTATCAGGGCTCTTTGCGTATTAACGGTGTTGAACTTCGCGATCTCTCGCCGGAATCCTGGCGCCAGCATCTCTCCTGGGTTGGGCAAAACCCGCAATTACCTGCAGCGACGCTACGCGAAAATGTATTACTGGCGCGCCCGGACGCCAGCGAGCAGGAACTTTATGCCGCGCTTGACGCCGCATGGGTAAGCGAGTTTTTACCGCTGCTGCCGCAGGGAGTAGACACCCCGCTCGGCAATCATGCCAGCAGACTTTCCGTCGGCCAGGCACAGCGTGTAGCGGTCGCCCGCGCGCTACTTAATCCCTGCCAACTGCTACTGCTGGATGAACCGGCGGCAAGCCTGGACGCTCACAGCGAGCAACGCGTCATGCAGGCGTTAAAAGCGGCGTCAAAACGCCAGACCACATTAATGGTGACGCATCAGTTGGAAGATCTCGCCGACTGGGACGCTATCTGGGTTATGCAAGATGGCGCGATTGTCGAACAAGGCAGTTATGCTGAACTCAGCGCCGCCAACGGCGCTTTTGCGACGTTATTGGCTCACCGTCAGGAGGATATTTAAATGCGCGCGCTACTCCCTTATCTGACGCTTTATAAACGCCACAAATGGATGCTAACGCTGGGAATTGCGCTGGCAATCCTGACCCTGCTTGCCAGTATCGGGCTGCTGACGCTTTCCGGCTGGTTCCTGTCCGCGTCCGCTATCGCAGGCTTCGCGGGAATTTACAGTTTTAACTATATGCTCCCGGCAGCCGGCGTGCGCGGCGCGGCCATTACCCGTACCGCTGGTCGTTATTTTGAACGTCTGGTAAGTCATGACGCCACGTTCCGCGTACTGCAACATCTGCGTATTTATACCTTTAGCAAACTTCTACCGCTCTCCCCCGCGGGTCTGGCGCGTTATCAGCAAGGTGAACTGCTGAACCGCATCGTTGCCGACGTCGACACGCTGGACCATCTCTATTTGCGCGTCATCTCCCCGCTGGTCGGCGCTTTTGTAGTGATTATGATTGTCACCCTGGGGCTTAGCGTTCTCGACGTGACGCTGGCGATCACGCTGGGCGGCATTATGCTGTTGACGCTGTTTATTATGCCGCCGGTGTTTTATCGCGCCGGCAAAAATACCGGCCAAAATCTGACGCATCTACGAGGTCAGTATCGCCAGCAACTCACGTCATGGTTACAGGGCCAGGCGGAACTCACCATTTTTGGCGCCAGCAAACGCTATCGGGCGCAAATGGAAGCCACTGAATTACAATGGCATGAGGCCCAACGTCGACAGTCTGAACTGACCGCCTTATCGCAGGCGTTAATGCTGCTGATTGGCGCGCTGGCGGTGATGTTAATGTTGTGGATGGCCTCCGGCGGCGTTGGCGGCAATACGCAGCCCGGCGCGCTCATCGCGCTGTTTGTCTTCTGCGCGCTGGCGGCTTTCGAGGCGCTTGCGCCCGTTACCGGCGCATTCCAGCATCTGGGGCAGGTTATCGCCTCTGCGCTTCGTATCACTGAATTAACGGAGCAAAAACCGGAGGTGACCTTTCCGCAGGCAGAAACTCCCGCGCCGGAAAAGGTCACACTCACCCTGCGGGACGTTTCGTTTCGTTATCCCGACCAGCCGATTAATGCGCTCAATGCCCTCTCATTACAGGCTAATCCTGGCGAGCATGTCGCTATTCTGGGGCGTACCGGCTGCGGAAAATCAACGCTGTTGCAGCTACTCACCCGCGCCTGGGACCCGCAACAAGGCGAAATTCTGCTCAACGATCTTCCGCTATCCTCGCTGAGCGAATCCGCCTTACGCCGGACTATCAGCGTGGTGCCGCAGCGTGTCCACCTGTTCAGCGCCACGCTGCGTGATAATTTATTACTGGCGGCGCCCAATGCCTGCGACGAAGCCCTTTCCGACATGCTGCGTCGCGTCGGCCTCGAAAATCTGCTCGAAGATAGTGGGCTTAATAGCTGGCTCGGCGAAGGCGGTCGTCTGCTATCCGGCGGCGAACTTCGTCGCCTGGCCATCGCCCGCGCGCTGTTGCATGATGCTCCGTTAATGCTGTTGGATGAGCCCACTGAGGGGCTGGATGCGACCACCGAGAGCGAAATGCTGGAATTACTTGCCGATGTGATGCGCGAGAAAACCGTCCTGATGGTGACTCACCGTTTGCGCGGCCTGGCCCGTTTTGATCAAATCATCGTAATGGACGACGGGCGCATCATTGAGCGAGGCACTCATGCAGAATTGTTAGCCGGACAAGGGCGCTATTATCAGTTTAAACAACGTCTGTAAGCTATTATTGAACGATCCGACTTGCGTACTGGAGTTTCGCCGTCATGCGTCTGGTTCAGCTTTCCCGACATTCTATCGCCTTCCCTTCGCCGGAAGGCGCTTTACGCGAGCCTAACGGTTTACTGGCGCTGGGCGGCGATCTCAGCCCTGCCCGGTTGTTAATGGCCTACCAGCACGGGATTTTCCCGTGGTTTTCGCCGGGCGACCCGATTCTGTGGTGGTCGCCCGATCCGCGCGCCGTGCTGTGGCCTGAAAAGTTTCACCTCAGTCGCAGCATGAAGCGCTTTCACAACGCATCCCCTTACCGCGTGACGCTCAATTACGCTTTCGATCGGGTCATTGATGGATGCGCCAATCACCGTGACGAAGGCACCTGGATAACGCGTGGTATTGAGGAAGCCTATCGCCGATTACATGAATTGGGCCACGCGCACTCCATTGAAGTGTGGCGCGATCGGGAACTGGTCGGCGGGATGTATGGCGTCTCGCAGGGGGCGCTGTTTTGCGGCGAATCGATGTTTAGCCGCCAGGAGAATGCTTCTAAAACCGCACTGCTGGTTTTTTGCGCTGAATTTATCCGTCACGGCGGTAAACTTATTGATTGTCAGGTACTTAATAGTCATACCGCCTCGCTCGGCGCCATTGAAATTCCACGTCGTGACTACCTCGATCACCTCGCGGCCTTACGCCAACAGCCGCTGGCCTCCCGTTTTTGGGTGCCGCGGACATTATTTTTGCCCCGGAAGTGAATGTTTTCGGCACATTTTTTATTGGGGTGTTATAATTGCTGCCGCAGAATTGGTTTAGCTCATTATCCCGCAGCCCGTTGTCAGGTAACGCCCATCGTTTATTTCACCGTTCCCTTATATGTTGCGCTTATGCCGATACATCAGGCGGTAGTATCAGGGAAAAGGTGTATAACGCGGCGTTGTCGTGTGTCGCGGAATCATGTGCTAAACCTGGTTTGCTGTGTTTTAAACGCACAAATCTTTACTTATCAAAAGAAGTTCGGCATTATCTTGCCGGTTCAAATTATGGTAGTGATACCCCAGAGGATTAGATGGCCAAAGAAGACAATATTGAAATGCAAGGTACCGTTCTCGAAACGTTACCTAATACCATGTTCCGCGTAGAGTTAGAAAACGGTCACGTGGTTACTGCACACATCTCCGGTAAAATGCGTAAGAACTACATCCGCATCCTGACGGGCGACAAAGTGACCGTTGAGCTGACCCCGTACGACCTGAGCAAAGGCCGCATTGTCTTCCGTAGTCGCTAATTGTCTCCTCACGCCCTGAAGGGCGGCTGGATAAAAGGTCGGTTTAACCGGCCTTTTTTGCGTCCATTAAGTTGATGAATGACGAGCAGGTTACTCTTCCACCATTCGCGCATACTCTTCCGTCAAAAAATCGACCAACGCACGTACGGAAGGTAATAATCCTCGCCGGGATGGGAACACAGCATGAATAACCTCCCGCCGGGGCTCCCACTCTTCCAGCACCGCGACCAGTTCACCGGCGGCCAGTTGTTCTTTCACCATTAAGACAGGTAGCTGCACAAGCCCCACGCCCGCCATCGCCGCCTCGCGTAGCGCCAACATGTCGGTGGTAATCATACGCGGGGTAAAATGGACTTCCGCACGCGCGCCCTGCGGGCCGTAAAGTTCCCAGCGGTGGATATGCTTGCCGGATGCAAGACTTAGCCCTGGCCAATGGCTCAACTCCGCCGGCGCGGAAGGGATTCCCATCCGTGCGATAAGATCCGGGCTGGCAAACAGGCGATGCCCTCTGTCAGCCAGGACGCGCATCACCAGGTCGCTATCTTCAAACGGGCGCGGCCTGACGCGAATCGCCACATCCACCCCCTCCCCTACGACGTCCACCCGACGATTGGTCGCTTCAAGCTGTAGCGAAACATCAGGATAACGCGCCATAAATTTCGCCAGCATTGGGCCGATGTGTACATGCAGCAGCGTCACCGGGCAGGTCAGCTTTACGATACCGCGAGGCTCTACCTGCAATGCGGCAATGGCATCCTGCGCCGCCTGAGCTTCCACCAGCATCGCTTTACAGTGCTCATAGAATGTTTGTCCCACTTCGGTAACATTAAACTGCCGGGTAGTTCGCTGAATCAATCGCACGCCCAGCCGTTCCTCCAGTTGCGCAATACGCCGGCTCAGTTTTGATTTTGGTTCATCAAGCGCACGCCCCGCCGCGGCAAACCCACCCTCTTCGACCACATGCACAAACCACGCAAAATCATTGAGATCCGTTTTTATCATTACATTGTCCTATTAATGGAACGGTATGAGCCATTTTAGCCACTACCGAACCTTTTGTCATGAATATAAGCTTATTCACATCAAGACAACGCCACTGAGGAGAACACCATGAAACAGATTACAGGCGTCTATACCGCACCTCGCCCGCACTGGGTTGGCGATGGATTTCCGGTTCGTTCACTCTTTTCTTATCAGTCACATGCGCAGCAGTTGAGTCCCTTCCTGCTGCTGGATTATGCCGGGCCGCACACATTTACGCCGGGTAATGAAAAACGCGGTGTTGGGGAGCATCCACACCGCGGTTTCGAGACCGTGACGATTGTTTATAGTGGCGAAGTCGAGCATCGGGACTCTACCGGTCGCGGCGGCGTTATCGGCCCGGGCGACGTTCAGTGGATGACCGCAGGCGCAGGCATTTTGCATGAAGAGTTCCATTCCGACGCGTTTACCCGTCGGGGCGGCGAACTGGAAATGGTGCAGTTGTGGGTTAACCTTCCAATGAAGGACAAAATGACCACCCCGGGTTATCAAAGCATTACCCACGATGTTATCCCGACCGTTACGCTGCCGAATGACGCCGGAATCGTGCGGGTCATCGCAGGGCGTTATGAAGAGACAAAAGGCCCGGCGCACACTTTCTCGCCGCTCAATGTCTGGGATATGCGCCTGCAACGCAATCGCCAGCTTACATTGGCACAGCCGGAAGGATGGAGCACCGCGCTGGTGGTACTGAAAGGCAACATCACGTTGAACGGCACGACGCCGGTCAACGAAGCGCAACTGGCGGTGTTGAGCCAGCAAGGGAAAACGCTGCACCTTGAGGCCAGCAGCGACGCCAGCGTATTGCTGTTATCAGGCGAGCCGCTGAATGAACCGATTGTGGGTTACGGCCCATTTGTTATGAACACGAAACAAGAGATCGCAGAAGCAGTCCGCGATTTCAACTCCGGCCGTTTTGGCCAAATCTGAAAACATGAAGGAGAACACGATGTCAAGTCCTGCTAATTTTAATGGTTTGCGCCCGGTAATTGATGTTAACGATTCCGTGATGCTTTTAATCGATCATCAAAGCGGTCTTTTCCAGACCGTAGGCGATATGCCAATGCCGGAATTACGCGCTCGCGCCGCGGCGTTGGCGAAGATGGCGACGTTAGCGAAAATGCCGGTCATTACCACGGCATCCGTACCGCAAGGTCCGAACGGCCCGCTGATCCCGGAGATCCACGCTAATGCGCCACATGCGCAGTACATTGCGCGCAAAGGTGAAATTAACGCCTGGGATAACGAAGATTTCGTTAAGGCGGTAAAAGCGACGGGTCGTAAGACGCTGATCATTGCCGGGACGATTACCAGCGTGTGCATGGCATTCCCGGCCATTAGCGCGGTAGCGGAAGGTTATAAGGTATTTGCCGTGATCGACGCATCCGGTACCTACAGTAAGATGGCGCAGGAGATCACCCTGGCGCGTATCGTACAGGCTGGCGTCGTACCGATGGATACTGCCGCAGTCGCCTCTGAGCTGCAAGGCACCTGGAACCGTGAAGACGCCGCCGCGTGGGCCGACGTTTATACTCAGGTATTCCCGGCCTATCAACTGCTGATCGAAAGCTACAGCAAAGCGCAGGATGTGGTGAAAAACAACGAAATGTTGGATTCACAGCGCTAATTTGCCTCCCCGCGCCAGTTTGGGCGGGGATTATGTCTATTGCATGAGCAAACGACAGTGAATATGTAAATTCTGCTTGACCGTTTTAGCGCAACTCCCTATAGTAGCGCCCCGTTGCCCCCCAAGTGGTCAGGCAGCAATACAATATGGTGAGGTGTCCGAGTGGCTGAAGGAGCACGCCTGGAAAGTGTGTATACGGCAA
>NZ_JBKFSQ010000017.1:0-99014 GCF_046569525.1 Salmonella sp. 741265055_HSA
TGCTTACATCGACCAGACTGTCGGCTGGCACAAAACCCTGTCTAACGTTGGTGTACAGGGCGTTACCGGCATCAGCGCCTCAGTGTTCTGGGATTTGCAGGCATCCGGCACCGATGCTGACCTGCTCAACGAGGCCGGGGTTACAACGCTGGTACGCAAGGACGGTTTCCGCTTCTGGGGTAACCGCACCTGCTCGGATGACCCGCTTTTTCTGTTTGAGAACTACACCCGCACCGCGCAGGTACTGGCCGACACGATGGCGGAGGCGCACATGTGGGCGGTCGACAAGCCCATTACCGCCACGCTCATTCGTGACATTGTTGACGGCATTAACGCCAAATTCCGCGAGCTGAAATCAAACGGCTACATCGTGGAGGGTAAATGCTGGTTCGATGAGGAATCGAACGACAAGGAAACCATCAAGGCCGGGAAACTGTATATCGACTACGACTATACACCGGTTCCGCCACTGGAGAGCCTGACCCTGCGCCAGCGTATCACCGATAAATATCTGGTGAATCTGGCTGAATCGGTCAACAGCTAAGGAGCCTGAAATAACATGGCACTACCCCGTAAACTCAAATATCTGAATATGTTCAATGACGGCCTCAGCTACATGGGTGTTGTTGAATCCGTGACGCTGCCGAAACTGACCCGCAAGCTCGAAAACTATCGCGGCGGCGGTATGAATGGCGCGGCAGCGATTGACCTCGGCCTCGACGATGATGCGCTCACCGTCGAATGGTCTGTCGGTGGCCTGCCTGATGTGGCGCTGTGGGCGCAGTACGCCGCCCCGGGTACTGATGCTGTGCCGCTGCGTTTTGCCGGTTCTTACCAGCGCGACGACACCGGCGAAATCGTGGCGGTCGAGGTGGTCATGCGTGGCCGTCATAAAGAAATCGACGGCGGCGAGAATAAGCAGGGTGAAAACACCTCGACCAAACTGTCGACTGTCTGCACCTACTACCGCCTCACGATTGATGGCAGCGACGTCATCGAAATCGACACCGTCAACATGATTGAGAAGGTGAACGGCGTCGACCGTCTGGAGCAGCACCGCCGCGCAATCGGGCTGTAATTCCCTGACCGGTCAGCACTGCTGGCCGGTTATTAACCCCATTCAGAACAGAGAAAAACATCATGGCAAAAGCACCACGTAAAACCGCTGAATTTATTGATACGGCTGGCAATGAAATTGACACCGTGAACCCGAATGTCGTGACCCTGGACAAACCAATTAAGCGCGCCGGTCAGACGATTGATAAAGTCACCCTGATTGAGCCGAACGCCGGTACCCTGCGCGGCGTCAGTCTGGCAGCGGTGGCGCAGTCCGAAGTCGACGCCCTGATTAAGGTGCTGCCCCGCATGACCTACCCCGCGCTCACCGCGCAGGAGCTTACCGCGATGAACCTGCCCGATATGTTGTCGCTGGCCGCTAAGGTGATTGGTTTTTTGTCACCGGCTTCGGCGGAATAGACTTCCCGCCAGACCTGTCGACTGATGACCTGATGGCGGATATCGCAGTGATATTCCACTGGCCGCCATCAGAACTCTGTTCCCTGAGCCTGAGCGAGCTCATCACATGGCGCGAAAAGGCGCTGCAGCGTAGCGGAAACCACAATGAGTAATAACCTGAGGCTTGAGGTATTGCTGAAAGCGGTCGACCAGGCGACCCGACCGCTTAAATCCATCCAGACCGCGAGTAAAACCCTGTCGGGTGATATTCGCAACACACAAAAGGGTCTGCGCGACCTGAACGGTCAGGCGTCGAAAATCGACGGCTTTCGTAAGGCAAGCGCGCAACTGGCTGTGACTGGTCAGGCGCTTGACAAGGCAAAGCGCGAAGCCGGTGAGCTGGCTGTGCAGTTTAAAAACACCACCAGTCCGACCCGCGCGCAGGCGCAGGCGCTCGACGCGGCAAAGCGTGCCGCCTCTGAGCTGCAGACGAAATATAACAGCCTGAGAACATCGGTACAGCGCCAGCGCTCCGAGCTGATGCAGGCCGGTATCAATACCCGCACCCTGTCTGCTGATGAGCGTCGGCTCAAAACCTCCATCAGCGAAACGACGGCGCAGCTTAATCGCCAGCGTGAGGCACTGGCGCGCGTCAGTGCGCAGCAGGCGAAATTAAGCCGGGTGAAAGAACGATATAAATCAGGTAAAGAGCTTGCCGGTAACATGGCCGCAGCAGGCGCTGCCGGGGTCGGTATTGCGACGGCGGGAACGATGGCCGGGGTTAAATTACTGATGCCCGGTTATGACTTTGCACAGAAAAATTCCGAGCTGCAGGCTGTGCTCGGGGTTGATAAACAGTCGCCAGAAATGCAGGCGCTACGCAAACAGGCTCGCCAGCTCGGCGACAATACTGCAGCCTCTGCAGATGACGCAGCGAGCGCGCAAATCATCATTGCGAAAAGCGGCGGTGACGCTGCTGCCATTCAGGCGGCGACGCCAGTCACGCTGAATATGGCGCTGTCAAACCGGCGCTCAATGGAGGAAAACGCTGCGCTGCTGACCGGGATGAAATCAGCGTTTCAACTTTCAAACGACAAGATTGCTCACATTGGCGACGTTCTCTCGATGACGATGAACAAAACCGCCGCCGATTTTGACGGACTGAGCGACGCGCTGACCTATGCCGCGCCAGTGGCGAAAAATGCCGGGGTGAGCATCGAGCAAACCGCCGCAATGGTCGGTGCACTGCACGACGCCAAAATCACCGGGTCAATGGCGGGTACGGGTAGCCGCGCCATTCTCAGCCGCCTGCAGGCTCCCACCGGAAAAGCGTTTGAGGCCATTAAGGAGCTCGGCGTCAAAACGTCAGACAGCAAGGGGAACACGCGCCCGATATTCTCCATCCTGAAAGAAATGCAGCGCAGCTTTGAGAAAAACAACCTCGGGACAAGCCAGCGCGGCGAGTACATGAAAACCATTTTCGGCGAGGAGGCCAGCTCGGCGGCGGCGGTACTGATGGAAGCAGCCTCAAGCGGAAAACTTGACCGGCTCACTGCCGCGTTTAAAGCCTCGGACGGTAAAACCGAGGAACTGGTTAAGGTTATGCAGGATAACCTCGGCGGCGACTTTAAAGAGTTCCAGTCGGCTTATGAGGCCGTCGGTACCGACCTTTTTGACCAGCAAGAGGACTCGCTGCGTAAACTCACCAAAACCGCCACACAATACGTGTTAAAGCTCGACGACTGGATCAAGAAAAACAAAGGTCTGGCGACAACTATCGGCATTATTGCCGGGGGCGCACTTGCTCTGATTGGTATCATCGGCGGCATTGGTCTCGTTGCGTGGCCGGTTGTCATGGGGATTAACGCCATCATTGCCGCCGCTGGCGTGATGGGTACCGCCTTGACTGTTGCCGGTAGTGCCATTGTGACAGCTCTCGGTGCAATCACCTGGCCGATTGTGGCCGTCGGGACGGCGATTGTGGCCGGGGCGCTACTTATCCGTAAATATTGGGAGCCCATCAGCGCATTTTTCTCGGGGGGCATTGAGGGCATCATGAGTGCTTTTGCTCCGGTCGGGGAAATGTTTGCACCACTGGCACCCATTTTTGACGGACTCGGTGAGAAGCTGCGCGGAGTCTGGCAATGGTTTAAAGACCTGATTGCACCGGTCAAAGCTACGCAGGAGACGCTCGATAGCTGTAAAAATGCTGGCGTTATTTTCGGTCAGGCGTTGGCCTCAGCGCTGATGGCACCGCTGAACGTTTTCAACAAGCTACGCAGTGGTGTCGACTGGCTTCTCGAAAAGCTCGGCATCATCAACAAAGAATCGGACAGCCTCGACCAGACCGCGGCCAGAACCAACGCCGCCACGCAGGGGAATTCCTACATCCCGGCAACCAGCACATATGGCGGCTATCAGGCTTATCAACCCGTTACCGCACCGGCGGGGCGCTCTTACATTGACCAGAGCAAAAGCGAATACAACATCACTCTGCCGGGTGGTGTTGCGCCGGGGCATCAGCTTGACCGCCAGTTACGCGACACGCTCGAACAGATTGAACGTGATAAACGTGCGCGCCAGCGTGCAAGTATGACCCACGATTTCTGAGGAAGGATAAAACGATGATGCTTGCGCTGGGAATGTTTGTTTTTGAACTCCGTACTCTGCCTTATCAGTCAATGCAGCATTCGAAAGATTACCGCTGGGCGTCTAATGACCGGGTCGGTAAACCGCCTGCATATCAGTTTCTCGGCGAGGGGGAAACCGCAATACAGCTTGCCGGTACGCTTTACCCTGCCATTACCGGCGGTCATATATCCCTGCTGGCTGTGGAACTGATGGCCGATGAAGGCAGGGCGTGGCCGCTGATTGAGGGTACCGGCAAAATCCTCGGGATGTATATCATCGATAAGGTGTCGACCACGCACGCCGAGTTTTTCAGCGATGGTGCGGCGAGAAAGATTGATTTCACGCTTTCGCTAAAACGGGTCGATGAATCACTGACGGCAATGTTTGGCGACCTGAATAAACAGGCGAGCGAGCTTCTCGGCTCTGCCGGTAATCTGACCGATAAGTTGCAGGGGGCGCCCGGAGGGCTGACCACATGATTACGGGAATGACTATTGACGCCGGTGCCAGTCTTGCACCGGCATTTATGCTAACGCTGAACAGCCAGGACATTACCAGCAATTTTAGTGACCGGCTGATTTCTCTCACCATGACCGACAACCGGGGTTTTGAGGCTGACCAGCTCGACATTGAGCTCGACGATACCGACGGAAAAGTCGAGTTACCCCTGCGCGGGGCGGTGCTGACGCTGTGGCTTGGCTGGCAGGGTTCGGCGCTATTGAATAAAGGTGATTTTACGGTCGATGAGATTGAGCACCGGGGCGCGCCTGATACCCTGACCATCCGGGCTCGTAGTGCAGACTTTCGCGGCACGCTCAATTCACGACGTGAAGAATCATGGCACGATACCACCATCGGTGAGCTGGTAAGCACCATTGCAAAGCGTAACAAACTGACGGCCAGCGTCGCGGATTCGCTGAAACAAATCCCGGTACCGCATATCGACCAGTCGCAGGAATCCGACGCGGTATTTCTAACCCGGCTGGCTGACCGAAACGGAGCGACTGTATCGGTTAAAGCGGGAAAGCTCCTGTTTCTGAAAGCCGGTAGTGCGCTGACGGCCAGCGGTAAGCCCATTCCACAAATGACGCTGACCCGCAGTGACGGCGACCGTCATCAGTTTGCCATTGCCGACCGCGGAGCTTATACCGGTGTAACAGCTAAATGGTTGCACACCAAAGACCCGAAGCCGCAAAAACAGAAAGTGACGCTGAAACGCCAGCCAAAAGAGAAGCACCTTCGCGCACTGGAACACCCGAAAGCAAAGCCGGTCAGCAAAAAGACGAAGTCCAGAAAAGAGCCGGAGGCTCGCGAGGGTGAGTATATGGCCGGTGAGGCCGATAACGTACTGGCGCTGACGACGGTCTACGCTTCTAAGGCGCAGGCGATGCGCGCCGCTCAGGCTAAGTGGGATAAGCTGCAGCGAGGCGTTGCGGAGTTTTCAATTACGCTGGCGCTTGGTAGGGCTGATTTATTCCCTGAGACACCGGTGCGCGTGTCAGGCTTTAAGCGCGTCATAGACGAGCAATCGTGGTTAATCAGTAAGGTGACTCACAATATGAATAATAGTGGCTTCACGACGGGCTTAGAGCTTGAGGTTAAACTCTCTGATGTGGAGTACAGTGCAGAATCGGATGATGAATAAAATGTATTCACAAAAAGTGAATTAGTGATTATTATTGGTTCACGAATTGAGAATAAGAGGTGGGTTATGTTTCATTGTCCGAAGTGCCATCATGCCGCACATGCGCGAACAAGCCGCTATCTAACCGAAAATACGAAAGAGCGCTACCACCAGTGCCAGAATATCAACTGCAGTTGTACGTTTATGACAATGGAAACGATAGAACGCTTTATTGTTACTCCGGGATCCATCGACCCGGCACCGCCGCACCCGACTGTTGGTGGTCAGCGACCATTGTGGCTCTGATAAATTTTCGCTAAATGCCCGCCGCGTGCGGGTTTTTTTATGCCCTCAGTAAAGTGGCGGTAAAAAATCCACCGCCATTTTATCGCCACTCGAAAATGAGGTAACAAAAAAGCCACTCTTTAGAGTGGCTTAATTATATGATTTTAAAGCTAAAATTTGGTGGCCCCTGCTGGACTTGAACCAGCGACCAAGCGATTATGAGTCGCCTGCTCTAACCACTGAGCTAAGGGGCCGTGGCGGTGGATTATAATGTAACTTTACGCTGTAATCCAGCCGTAACCGCGCGGGTGCTGTTTTTATAAACAATGTGTTTTCAACCCGTTATACTTAAAGAACGTTGTATTGCTCAGGAGTAATAATGGTTAAGGACATACTGGCGCCAGGGCTACGGGTGGTTTTTTGCGGCATCAATCCGGGACTCTCCTCGGCGAATACTGGCTTTCCGTTTGCGCATCCCGCGAATCGTTTTTGGAAAGTTATTCATTTGGGCGGTTTCACCGATCGACAGTTGAAACCGGAAGAGGCGGAAAAATTACTGGATTTTCGCTGCGGGGTAACGAAACTCGTCGACCGACCGACGGTACAAGCGACTGAGGTGAAGTTGCATGAATTACGTAGCGGCGGACGCAACCTGATTGAAAAGATAGAGGACTACCAGCCCGCGGCGCTGGCGGTGCTTGGTAAACAGGCTTTTGAACAGGGATTCAGCCAGCGCGGTATCGCCTGGGGTAAACAAAAGATCGCCATTGGCGCGACGATGGTGTGGGTGTTGCCGAATCCCAGCGGCTTAAACCGAATTAAAACGGAAAAACTGGTCGAGGCCTATCGCGAACTGGATCAAGCGCTCATTATGCGTGGGCTATAGCAATGGGGAATGAGGGCGCGAATACTCGCGCTGTGTAGAAATTCTGCAGGCCAAATAGGGCACTCGCGCATGACCTGATAAAAAAACGCCGCCTTGCGGCGGCGTATACGTGTACGGCGAATTAATCGTCGAGGAAGCTGCGCAGCACTTCAGAACGGCTCGGGTGGCGCAGTTTACGCAGCGCCTTCGCTTCGATCTGACGGATACGTTCGCGGGTAACGTCGAACTGTTTACCCACTTCTTCCAGCGTGTGGTCGGTGTTCATATCGATACCGAAACGCATACGCAGCACTTTAGCTTCACGAGCGGTCAGGCCAGCCAAAACGTCGTGAGTGGCGGCGCGCAGGCTCTCGGTAGTGGCAGAGTCCAGCGGCAGCTCGAGGGTGGTATCCTCGATGAAATCACCCAGATGCGAATCTTCATCGTCGCCGATCGGCGTTTCCATGGAGATAGGCTCTTTGGCAATTTTCAGCACCTTACGAATTTTATCTTCCGGCATCAGCATGCGCTCGGCCAGCTCTTCCGGCGTTGGCTCGCGGCCCATCTCTTGCAGCATCTGGCGGGAGATACGGTTGAGTTTGTTGATGGTCTCAATCATATGCACCGGAATGCGGATAGTGCGCGCCTGGTCTGCGATAGAACGGGTAATCGCCTGACGAATCCACCAGGTAGCGTAGGTGGAGAACTTGTAGCCGCGACGGTATTCAAACTTATCGACGGCTTTCATCAGGCCGATGTTGCCTTCCTGAATCAGATCAAGGAATTGCAAGCCACGGTTGGTGTATTTCTTAGCGATAGAAATAACCAGACGCAAGTTCGCTTCAACCATCTCTTTCTTCGCACGGCGGGCTTTCGCTTCCCCGATGGACATGCGACGGTTGATGTCTTTCACCTGTTCGATGGTCAGACCGGTTTCTTCTTCAATCTGCCGCAGTTTTTGCAGGCAGCGTTGCACTTCTTCCGCGACATCGTGCAGTTTTTCCGACCACGGTTTGTTCATCGCGATAGCGGCATTGAACCAGGTTTCGCTGGTTTCGTTACCGGTAAACAGCGTGATAAAGTTCTTCTTCGGCATTTTGCACTGCTCGACGCAGAGCTTCATGATCAGACGTTCCTGGGTACGCACGCGATCCATCATCACGCGCATACTGTTGACCAGATAGTCGAATTGCTTCGGTACCAGACGGAACTGTTTGAACACTTCAGACAGCTTCAGAATCTCTTCCTGCGCGGCGGCATGGCTGCGGCCTTTCGCTTTGATGGTGTCGCGCGTAACGACGTATTGCGCGCGCAGTTCAGCGAATTTTTCGCGTGCCAGTTCAGGGTCAATGCTGTTGTCGTCATCGGCGGCGTCATCGTCGCCGTCTTCTTCATCTTCGTCTTCGTCATCATCCAGGTCTTCCTGGGAGAGTTCAGAACCGACGTGAGTTGCGGTCGGCGCCATCTCTTCTTCCGCGTTCGGATCGACAAAGCCGGTGATAAGATCGGACAAACGAGCCTCTTCAGCCTCAACGCGATCGTACTGTTCCAGCAGATAGGTAATGGCTTCCGGGTATTCGGCAACGGAGCATTGAACCTGGTTGATCCCGTCTTCGATACGTTTAGCGATGTCGATTTCGCCTTCCCGGGTCAACAGTTCAACAGTGCCCATTTCACGCATATACATGCGTACCGGGTCAGTCGTACGACCGATTTCAGACTCAACACTGGACAGAACTTGTGCAGCAGCTTCTTCCGCATCTTCATCGGTGCTGGTGGTATTTTCAGCCAGCAGCAGATCATCGGCATCAGGCGCTTCTTCCATTACCTGAATACCCATGTCGTTGATCATTTGGATGATATCTTCAATTTGATCTGAATCGACGATATCTTCCGGCAGATGGTCATTGACCTCAGCATAGGTCAGATAGCCTTGCTCCTTACCACGGGTGACAAGAAGTTTCAGCTGTGACTGCGGGTTTTGCTCCATAAGACGGTATCCACACTTATTCGTTTGATTGGTGTCGACGGTATAGCTGTCGACATTTAAAGCGAGGGCATACTTATATTTTGGCCGCTGCCTCTCACTGCGGCTGTCGGGGGCTTCCCGATCGATATGCGGCATTTAAGCCGTTAAATTCATTTTCTGGCCAGCTCCTGGTTTAACGTCCAGAGCTCTCGGCGTTCTTCGCGGCTTAAACCGTGAGTGCGATCGCGAGCGATCAGCTCTTCTTGTCGCAGTTGCAGCAGCGAATCAAACATATGGTTGAGTGAGTCGGTAAAGGTCTTTTCGGCAATCGCCTTATCTGCTATATCGTCCCACATCGATAATTTTTCAAGGGTCGCAGCATCATTTGTGCCACGGTAGAGTTCCAGAAGTTGTCCGGTAGTAAGACCTGGCTGAGCCAAACAAGTTTTGACCAATTCTTTAAATAAGCCAAGTCCAGGCAGCTTATTCTGATCCAGCGCGTCTAATGGCGGCACTAACGGCGCGAGATCCGGGTTTTGCACCAGTAATCCTATCAGTATACGCATGGTCGTGCGTTTTAGCTGCGGAGCCGGGCGGGAAACGCCGCTTTCCGCCTGTTTTGGCACTAAACGATCAAGCTGACTATCATCGAAAATGCCTAACTTCAGCCCCAACGTCTGGCGCAACTGAATACGGTGTGCGTCGCCAGGCACCTGATTAATGAGCGGCAGCGCCAGTGCGGCTAACTGCGTGCTGCCATCCGGCGAGCTTAAATCCACCTGCGGCAGGAGGCTATTAAACAGAAACGTAGAGAGCGGCTGCGCCTGCTCCATCCGCGCTTCAAAAGCCGCCTTGCCTTCTTTACGCACCAGCGTATCCGGGTCTTCGCCGTCAGGTAAAAACATAAAGCGTACCTGCCGACCGTCGGTCATATAAGGCATTGCTGTTTCCAGCGCTCTCCAGGCGGCATCACGGCCAGCCCGGTCGCCGTCGTAACAGCAAATTACGTTGTTCGTTGCCCGGAATAACATATGCATATGGTCTGCCGTGGTTGAGGTACCTAGCGAAGCGACCGCATAGTTAATGTCGTATTGCGCTAGTGCGACGACATCCATATAACCTTCGACCACAAGCAAGCGTTGCGGTTCAGCACTATATTGCTGAGCCTCATAAAGACCATATAGCTGGCGGCCTTTATGGAAAATGTCCGTTTCCGGAGAGTTAAGGTATTTCGGCGTGTCGTTCCCCAGAACTCGGCCGCCAAAACCAATCACCCTGCCGCGTTTGTCCCGAATAGGGAACATGACCCGATTACGGAAACGATCGTAAGTGCTGCCCTGCTCGTTATTGACCAGCATCCCGGCATCCAGCAACAATGCCTTGTTATCGCTGTTATTACCGAAGCGCTTTAACGCGTTATCCCAACCTGGCGGCGCGAAGCCAATGGCGAAACGCTGAATAATTTCAGCGCTCAGACCGCGCTTTTGCAGATAGTCACGCGCAGGTTTTGCCGCAGGATGGGTAAGCGACTGCTGATAAAAGTCATTCAGACCATTCATCAACTGATAGAGGTTTTGCCGTTGATGGCGCTCTATCTGGCTAAGCCCGGTGCCTGCTTCATAGGGAATTTCCAGGTTATGCATGGCCGCTAATTCTTCGACGGTTTCGACAAATTCTAGCTTGTCGTAATTCATCAAAAAGTCGATCGCATTGCCATGCGCGCCGCATCCAAAGCAGTGATAAAACTGTTTTTCACCGTTTACGGTGAAAGACGGGGTTTTCTCATTATGGAATGGACAACACGCGTGATAGTTCTTGCCCTGTTTCTTGAGTTTTACGCGCACGTCGATCAGATCGACGATATCGGTTCTCGCCAGCAGGTCATTAATGAATACGCGTGGGATTCGTCCAGCCATATGCCCCTTTTATACACGTCATTCTTCAGGCTGCCGCAGTGTTGACTACGTTCGCTCACCCCTGTCGCTGACTTGCGTAAGCGCCGGGGATTTACTCTCTTGCCGCCTGGACGCAGCATGAATGATTTTGTGTATATGCTAATGCATAAACGAAAACAAGCCGCGCATTCCTTTCGGAAGCACGGCCTTACAACTACAACTCGATCTGAATTGAGAGCAGCCCGCTCTCAAAAGATTAGTACAGACGAGTACGGCGTGCGTTTTCGCGAGCCAGTTTCTTCGCGTGACGTTTCACTGCAGAAGCTTTAGCGCGCTTACGTTCGGTCGTCGGTTTTTCATAGAACTCACGACGACGAACTTCCGCCAGAACACCTGCTTTTTCGCAGGAACGCTTGAAGCGACGCAGAGCTACGTCGAACGGCTCGTTTTCACGTACTTTAATTACCGGCATGTGCCTCTCACCTTTGATTAATTCGGTTTGCCGCTGGCATCAACGCCAGCTTATTTCAAAATGGTGCGGAATTTTACTGCAATTGCTGCTGCTTTGTAAAGCACCGCGGCCTTTTTTGAAAGGGACTTTTATAAGGTGAGGGAGTATACACGAAGTCGGGACTGAGGGTATACATCCACCCGCATTCGACCTACACTGCGCGGTATTAGAGCGAGGTAAAACAAGTCATGCGTGTACTGGGTATTGAAACATCCTGCGATGAAACCGGCATCGCTATTTACGACGACAAAAAAGGTCTGTTAGCCAACCAATTGTATAGTCAGGTGAAATTACATGCTGACTACGGCGGCGTAGTGCCTGAACTGGCTTCCCGCGATCATGTGCGTAAAACCGTGCCGCTGATTCAGGCGGCATTAAAAGAAGCCGGTCTGACGGCGAGCGATATCGACGCGGTGGCCTATACCGCAGGCCCGGGCCTGGTCGGCGCGCTGCTGGTCGGCGCAACCGTCGGGCGTTCGCTGGCATTTGCCTGGAATGTGCCGGCCATTCCTGTACACCATATGGAAGGTCATCTGCTGGCGCCGATGTTGGAAGATAACCCTCCGGATTTCCCGTTTGTGGCGCTACTGGTCTCCGGCGGACATACGCAGCTCATTAGCGTGACCGGAATCGGTCAGTACGAACTGCTGGGAGAGTCGATTGACGATGCCGCCGGTGAAGCGTTTGATAAAACCGCCAAATTGTTGGGGCTGGATTATCCTGGCGGCCCGATGCTGTCGAAAATGGCGTCGCAGGGGACGGCGGGACGTTTTGTCTTTCCGCGCCCGATGACCGATCGCCCGGGGCTGGATTTTAGTTTTTCCGGTCTGAAAACCTTTGCCGCTAACACCATTCGTAGTAATGGCGACGACGAACAAACTCGCGCTGATATCGCGCGCGCTTTTGAAGATGCGGTCGTGGATACGCTGATGATCAAGTGCAAGCGCGCGCTGGAAAGCACCGGTTTTAAGCGTCTGGTCATGGCGGGCGGCGTTAGCGCTAACCGCACGCTGCGCGCGAAGCTTGCCGAAATGATGCAAAAACGCCGCGGCGAAGTGTTCTATGCGCGTCCGGAGTTTTGTACTGACAACGGGGCGATGATCGCCTATGCCGGAATGGTGCGGTTTAAGGCGGGCGTTACGGCGGATCTTGGCGTAACGGTACGTCCGCGCTGGCCGCTGGCCGAGCTGCCGGCGGCGTAAAAGCGGAAAAAGGGGGGCGACATCATGCCGCCCCAACGGGTTTACAGCAAAACGACGGGCATCCACAACAGCCCGGTGACGATCAGCAGCACCAGGAAGATCAGGCCGAAAATCGCGCCTAACCACGCCAATGGTGGAAGGGTGACGCGCGGCGGATTCGATATGTACGCCTATCACCGAGCTATTTATCCGGCGATGCGCAGGCACGGCATAGCGCAAAAAAACTACTCCGAATCTTTCTGGCGTTTCTTTTTCAGCTTCGTCCAGATTTTCGTCTCCTGGCGACGCCACAGACGCTGGATGTTGTCATGATGGCGCAGCAAAATGAGACATGACAGCATCGACACCGGGAAGGTGAACTGCGGTTTAAACCACCAGACGTAAAACGGCGCAATCAAGGCGCTGACAATCGCCCCTAACGATGAATAACCGCTTAACAGGACCGTCAGCAGCCAGGTGCCAGCCATGACACCGGTTAAATCCCAGCCGATGGGCGCAATGGCGCCAAACGCGGTTGCTACGCCTTTCCCGCCTTTAAAGCCAAAAAAGACCGGCCAGATATGTCCCAGACAGGCGGCGATAGCGATAAGCCCCAGCCAGAAAGGGGTAACGCCTAACGCATACGCGCCCCAGACGGGCAACATGCCTTTAAGGATGTCAAAAATAAGTACCGCGACAGCCGCTCCCTTGCCACCGATTCGTAATACGTTCGTCGCGCCCGGGTTGCCGGAGCCGCTTTCACGCGGATCGGGCAGCCCGGCGATGCGGCAAACCAGAATGGCACTGGAAATTGAGCCGCAGAGGTACGCGAAGAGGATCATTCCAGGCGCGATTGCACTCATAAGCTGTTCCGTATTGAAAGTGTCGTTTTATTTACTATTTCTGTGGATAATACGCACATTTCGCCGGAAGTGGTATCCGGGTTAGCCAAAAAGCAGGCAGGTCGTGATGGATATTGTATTTATAGAGCAACTTTCGGTAATCACCACTATCGGTGTTTACGACTGGGAACAGACTATCGAGCAAAAACTGGTGTTCGATATCGAAATGGCATGGGATAACCGCAAGTCGGCGAAAAGCGATGATGTCGCAGATTGTCTAAGCTATGCGGATATTGCCGATACGGTGATTTGCCATGTTGAGGGCGGGCGTTTTGCGCTGGTCGAACGCGTGGCGGAAGAGGTGGCGGATTTGCTGCTTAGCCGATTTAATTCTCCGTGGGTTCGCATCAAACTGAGCAAGCCTGGCGCCGTTGCGCGCGCGGCGAACGTAGGGGTAATTATTGAGCGTGGCAATAATCTGAAATAAAAGTAAATAATTTTATATTTTTTAAACCAAACGGTTATATATGGGTCTTAACGCGAGATCCATTTTTGCAGTGTTTTTCATTTTAGGGGTTTATTGATGAGCGATATGCACTCGCTGCTGATAGCGGCAATTTTGGGTGTGGTCGAAGGATTGACGGAGTTTTTGCCGGTATCCAGCACGGGCCATATGATTATTGTGGGTCATCTGCTGGGGTTTGAAGGCGATACGGCCAAGACATTCGAAGTGGTGATTCAACTTGGATCTATTCTGGCGGTCGTGGTGATGTTCTGGCGGCGGTTGTTTGGCCTCATCGGTATTCACTTTGGCCGCCCGCTACAGCGTGAAGGTGAAAGTAAAGGTCGATTAACGTTGATTCACATCCTGCTGGGCATGATTCCGGCGGTGGTGCTGGGGTTAGTCTTTCATGACATGATCAAGTCGCTATTTAACCCGATTAACGTGATGTACGCGCTGGTGGTAGGCGGTCTGTTGCTGATTGCCGCCGAGTGCCTGAAGCCGAAAGAACCGCGCGCGCCGGGGCTGGATGATATGACGTATCGTCAGGCGTTTATGATTGGCTGTTTCCAGTGTCTGGCGCTGTGGCCGGGCTTCTCACGTTCCGGAGCGACCATTTCCGGTGGGATGCTGATGGGCGTCAGCCGTTACGCTGCCTCTGAGTTCTCGTTCTTACTGGCTGTGCCGATGATGATGGGCGCAACGGTTTTGGATCTCTACAAAAGTTGGTCATTCCTGACCGCAGCGGATATTCCGATGTTCGCGGTGGGCTTTGTGACGGCGTTTGTGGTGGCGCTGATCGCCATCAAGACCTTCCTGCAACTGATTAAGCGTATCTCGTTTATTCCGTTTGCGATTTACCGCTTTGTGGTGGCGGCTGCCGTTTACGTTGTCTTCTTCTGATGATTGACCGTGCCGGATGGCGGCGTACCGCCTTGTCCGGCCTAACTGTTTTGTCGGTCTGATAAGCGCAGCGCCATCAGGCAATTTAGTGTGCCGGATGGCGTTTAGCTGGCGGGTTTCGGGCAGCGCTTCTCTTTCCAGTTGGCGACCGCTGCAATTCGTCGCTTCGTCAGCTCCTCGCGAATCTCAATGCCCTTAAATCCGGCCTCCACCACCTCTTTCGTTGGTACCGCCTGCGCCACCTGCCAGGCTTCGCGCAGCCAGCGCCCCTGCGGGTAATCCGACGCTTCAAAGCCGGTACGTCCACGGACATCGGCCTCGCTGGTCAGCGCAATCTGCTCGACGCGCTGCGGTTTACGCCATGCATCAATGGCGTCAAACAGCTTAACGACCGTTTTCGGCTGGAGTATCGGAAAGGTGTGGATCAGATCATGGTACTCGGCGACCAGTTTAGCTAAATCACGCAGGTCATTGGGGACGCGCAAACGCTGGCATAACTGTTCGACCAGTTTCACGCCCGCCGGGCCGTGGCCATGATGGCGCGGCCAGAGGTTTTTCGGCGTTAAGCCTTTGCCCACATCATGACAAAGCGTGGCGAAACGAACATCAAGCTGCGGACTGAGCATGGCGGCCATCGACAGCGTCATCAACGTATGAACTCCGGTATCAATTTCCGGATGCCACTTTGCCGGCGCGGGCACGCCAAACAGGGCGTCGATTTCCGGAAACAGGACGCGCAGAGCGCCGCAGTCGCGCAATACCTGGAAGTAAACCTGCGGATTGCGGGTGGTAAGCGCATTTTCCGTCTCTTTCCATACCCGTTCCGGCGTCAGATGTTCCAGCTCGCCTGCCGCGGTCATGTCGCGCATTAGCGCCAGTGTTTCATCGGCGATACGGAAACTAAGGTGGGCGTAACGGGCGGCAAAACGCGCCACGCGCAATACGCGCAAGGGGTCTTCGCCAAACGCGGGAGAGACATGGCGCAGTAGACGCGCCTCCAGATCCCGGTGCCCGTGGTAAGGGTCGATAATCTGGCCGTCATCGTCGCGCGCCAGAGCATTAATGGTCAGATCGCGACGCTGGAGATCGGCTTCCAGGGTAACGTCCGGCGCGGCATAGCAGGTGAAGCCCGTGTAGCCGGAGCCGGATTTACGCTCAGTACGCGCCAGCGCGTATTCTTCGTGAGTTTGCGGATGGAGAAACACAGGAAAATCACGGCCTACCTGCTGGTAGCCCGCATCAAGCATCTCCTGCGGCGTGGCGCCGACAACGACCCAATCTTTATCTTTAACCGGTAGCCCTAACAACGCATCCCGAACCGCACCACCGACCAGATAAATCTTCACGCCACTTTCCTTTTAAAAACGATCATCCTCTAATGATAAGACAGTGCCGCAGAGAAGGCGATTTAGTTCATCCAGCGGTCTTTGCGTTTACGGCTTGGGATCATATGCGGCAGCACCAGCCCTAACAGCAAGCCAATACCCAATACGCCGCCGCCATACATAAACCACTGCATAATAATGGTGCGCTGTTTGTCATCCAGTTGCAGATTCGCGGCGCTAACTTTTTTCTGCGCGACAATCAGCTCGTTTTTCAGCTTCTGGTTCTCTTCTTTTAGCCCGTTGATGACGCTGTCGCTTTGCGCCACTTTCTGCTGCATATCGGCGGTGCGCTGATTCCACGTGGTATCAATATTGTTGAGTTTATCGGTCAACGTTTTGACCTGATTTTCCAGATCCGGCACGCGGGTACGCAGGCTTGGCGTGGTATTCAGTTCTTTTAACGGTATCCAGGCAGTACGACCAGAACTGTCTTTGATTTGACCATAGTTGGCATCGCTCTGTAAGAGCGTGACTTCCTCGCCGGCGTTGACGGTACCCACAAGGCGATAATTATCTCCCGGACCGCTGCGGACCCAGGTATTCAGTTCATCAGAAACGTAACGCGTCTCTTCAGCATGAGAGACGGCGGTGGCGCTAAGCGCAAGTAAAGTTAGTCCAATCAGGCGTAATTTTGGCATCAGGCTGTCGTTATTGTCAGAGAAAGTGGAACGATAGTAACGGCATCAGTGTCGCTACGCAAAGTAGTCGACATCAATCGGAATCATCTGTGTCGCCTTTGCCGCTACGTCAAACTTTTACGCCCGTCAAATTGCTCGTTGCATGGCAATTTGGCGCAAAATACTATCTACTGACAAAAATAATGCGGGTAAGTTCGCCAAGAATCTTCCCAGATGTGACATAACCCATAAGTACAAGGCCATGGCTCAGGAAATCGAATTAAAGTTTATCGTCAATCACGACGCTGTAGATGCGCTGCGAAATCATCTTCATACGCTCGGCGGCGAGCATCATGCACCCAGCCAGTTGCTGAATATCTACTTCGAAACGCCTGATAACTGGCTACGCCGCCATGATATGGGGCTGCGTATTCGTGGTGAAAATGGGCGCTATGAAATGACCATGAAAATTGCCGGCCGGGTAACGGGCGGGCTGCACCAGCGACCCGAATACAATGTCGCGCTAAGCGAACCCGTGCTGGATCTGACGCAACTTCCGGCGGAGGTCTGGCCGGATGGCAACCTGCCCGCCGGCCTGGCATCAAGCGTACAGCCGCTGTTCAGTACCAATTTTTACCGGGAAAAATGGTGTCTGGACGTTGACGGCAGCAGGATTGAAATTGCGCTCGATCTCGGCGACGTAAAAGCGGGCGAGTTTGCCGAACCGATTTGTGAGCTGGAGCTTGAGTTGCTTCGCGGCGATACGCGCGCCGTGTTAAAACTGGCGAAGCAACTGCTGTCGCAAACCGGTTTGCGTCAGGGCAGTCTGAGTAAGGCGGCGCGAGGTTATCACCTGGCGCAGGGGAATGCGCCGCGAGAGAATACACCAACGGCAATTCTGCGGACTGCCGCGAAAGCCACGGTAGAGCAAGGGCTGGAGGCCTCGCTGGATCTGGCGTTGTCACAGTGGCAGTACCATGAAGAGCTCTGGCTGCGCGGCGACGAGTCGGCGAAAGAACACGTGCTGGATGCTATGGGGTTGGTGCGCCATGCTTTAATGCTCTTTGGTGGCATTGTTCCGCGTAAAGCGAGCGCTCACTTACGTGATCTACTTACCCAGGCGGAAGCGACGATGACATCCGCGGTGTCCGCCGTCACAGCCGTTTATAGTACGCAAACGGCGATGGCGAAACTGGCATTGACGGAATGGCTGGTGACGAAAGCCTGGCAGCCATTTCTGGACGCGAAGGCGCAGGCCAAAATGGCCGATTCTTTTAAGCGTTTCGCCGACATTCATCTTTCTCGTCATGCTGCTGAATTAAAAAAAGTTTTTGGACAACCGCTGGGTGATAAATATCGCGACCAGTTGCCGCGTTTGACTCGCGATATTGACAGCGTTTTACTGCTGGCCGGGTATTATGATGCGATGATCGCGCAGGCATGGCTGGAGAACTGGCAGGGATTGCGTCACGCCATTATTACCGGGCAACGTATTGAAATTGAACATTTCCGTAATGAGGCCATTAACCAGCAGCCATTCTGGTTGCACAGCGGAAAACGATAATCAGAACCGTAGAAAGCGCCTGATGACGCTGCGCTTATCAGGCTTACGGTATGCGGACTTGTAGGCCGGATCAGGCGAAACGCCGCCATCCGGCATTATTTAAAGGATATCCCCTAAATGACGCCGCTCTCTTCACCCTTATCGCAGTACTGGCAGACCGTTGTTGAGCGCCTGCCAGAAGGATTTACTGAGACATCGCTTAGCGCGCAGGCGAAGTCAGTACTTACATTTAGCGATTTTGCGCTGGATAGCGTGATAGCGCATCCGGAGTGGCTTGCCGAACTGGAATCCGCATCGCCGCAGGCTGATGAATGGCGACATTATGCTGGCTGGTTACGGGAGGCGTTGGCAGGTGTCTGTGACGACGCCTCGCTGATGCGTGAACTGAGGCTTTTTCGTCGTCGCATCATGGTACGCATCGCCTGGGCGCAGACGCTGTCGCTGGTGGACGATGAGACTATTTTACAACAGTTGAGCCATCTGGCGGAGACGCTCATCGTGGGGGCGCGCGACTGGCTGTATGCCGCCTGTTGCCGCGAATGGGGAACCCCCTGTAACCCGCAGGGCGTTCCGCAGCCGCTGCTGATTTTAGGCATGGGCAAGCTGGGCGGCGGCGAACTGAATTTTTCGTCTGATATCGATCTGATTTTCGCCTGGCCGGAACATGGCGAGACCCGGGGCGGACGCCGTGAACTCGATAACGCCCAGTTTTTTACGCGTCTCGGGCAGCGGCTGATCAAAGCGCTCGATCAGCCCACAATGGATGGCTTTGTCTATCGGGTGGACATGCGCCTGCGACCGTTTGGCGACAGCGGCCCGCTGGTACTGAGTTTTGCCGCGCTGGAGGATTACTATCAGGAACAAGGACGCGACTGGGAACGCTACGCCATGGTGAAAGCGCGGCTAATGGGCGATAACGACGACGCCTGGTCTCGTGAGTTACGCGCCATGCTGCGGCCTTTCGTTTTCCGCCGCTATATCGATTTCAGCGTCATCCAGTCGCTACGCAATATGAAAGGGATGATCGCCCGCGAAGTGCGACGCCGCGGTTTGAAAGACAACATTAAACTTGGCGCGGGCGGTATTCGTGAAATTGAGTTTATCGTGCAGGTATTCCAGCTCATCCGGGGCGGACGCGAGCCGTCGCTACAGTCGCGTTCGTTACTGCCGACGCTGGATGCTATCGCTGCGCTGCATTTGCTGCCTGAGAATGACGTGGCGCAACTGCGCGTGGCCTATCTTTTTCTACGTCGTCTGGAGAATCTGCTGCAAAGCATCAATGACGAACAGACGCAAACACTGCCTGCCGACGATCTGAATCGGGCGCGGCTGGCCTGGGGGATGAAGGCGGAGAACTGGCCGCAGCTTGTTGGCAAACTGACGGATCATATGGCTAATGTACGCCGCGTATTCAACGAATTAATTGGCGATGATGAAGCCGATACCCCGCAGGAGGAAGAACGTTCAGAGCCGTGGCGTGAAGTATGGCAGGATGCGCTACAGGAGGATGATTCGACGCCAGTGCTGGCGCATTTAGCCGATGAGGATCGGCGACAGGTTCTGACCCTCATCGCTGACTTCCGTAAGGAACTGGATAAACGCCCTATCGGCCCGCGCGGGCGGCAAGTGCTGGACCAACTGATGCCGCACCTGCTTGCTGACGTCTGTTCCCGCGAAGACGCCGCTGTTACGCTATCGCGGATAACGCCGTTGCTGGCGGGGATTGTCACTCGCACCACCTATCTGGAGCTGCTGAGCGAATTTCCTGGCGCGCTGAAACACCTGATTATGCTCTGCGCCGCTTCGCCAATGATAGCGAGCCAACTGGCGCGTTATCCGTTGTTGCTTGATGAACTGCTCGACCCCGGCACGCTTTATCAGCCGACGGCTACCGATGCTTACCGCGACGAATTACGCCAATATTTGCTGCGCGTGCCGGAAGAAGACGAAGAACAACAACTGGAGGCATTACGCCAGTTTAAACAGGCACAGCTTTTGCGGATTGCGGCGGCGGATATTGCCGGTACGCTGCCGGTGATGAAAGTGAGTGATCACCTCACATGGCTGGCGGAGGCGATGATTGATGCTGTGGTGCAGCAGGCGTGGACGCAAATGGTTGCGCGTTATGGTCAGCCAGCGCATCTGGACGAGCGCCAGGGGCGGGGGTTTGCGGTTGTCGGTTATGGCAAGTTGGGCGGATGGGAGCTGGGCTACAGTTCCGATCTGGATCTCATCTTCCTGCATGACTGTCCGATGGACGTCATGACCAACGGCGAACGCGAAATCGACGGGCGGCAGTTTTATCTGCGCCTGGCGCAGCGCATTATGCATCTGTTCAGTACGCGCACCTCCTCTGGCATATTGTATGAGGTGGATGCGCGTCTACGCCCCTCTGGCGCGGCGGGAATGCTGGTGACTTCAGCGGACGCGTTTGCCGATTATCAGCAGCATGAAGCCTGGACCTGGGAACATCAGGCGTTGGTACGCGCTCGCGTGGTATATGGCGACCCGCAGCTTACCTCACAGTTTGATACGGTGCGCCGCACTATCATGACGACGGCGCGCGACGGCAAGACATTGCAGACTGAAGTGCGTGAAATGCGCGAGAAAATGCGGGCGCATCTCGGCAATAAGCATCGTGATCGTTTTGATATTAAAGCTGATGAAGGCGGTATTACGGATATTGAGTTTATCGCGCAATATCTGGTACTGCGCTACGCTCATGAAAAACCTAAATTAACGCGCTGGTCTGATAACGTGCGCATCCTGGAGCTTCTGGCGCAAAACGGCATTATGGATGAACACGAAGCGCAGGCGCTGACGGTAGCCTACACCACACTGCGTGATGAACTGCACCACCTGGCGTTGCAGGAGCTTCCCGGTCATGTGGCGCAGACGTGTTTTAGCAAAGAGCGCGCGCTGGTGCAGGCAAGCTGGCGGAAGTGGCTGGTAGCCGTTTGAATTATGCTATTATCGCGCGCAAATTTTGAATCTCTCAGGAGACAGGAATGAAAGTAAATCTGCCAGCGTTTGAACGTGCAGGCGTCATGGTTGTGGGTGATGTAATGCTGGATCGCTATTGGTATGGCCCCACTTGCCGTATTTCACCGGAAGCGCCGGTGCCCGTGGTTAAGGTAAATACCGTTGAGGAACGCCCGGGCGGCGCGGCGAACGTGGCGATGAACATTGCGTCTCTGGGAGCGAACGCCCGTCTGGTCGGCCTGACGGGTATTGATGACGCCGCGCGCGCGCTGAGCAAAACGCTGGCAGAGGTCAATGTGAAGTGCGACTTCGTTTCTGTGCCGACGCATCCGACGATTACTAAACTGCGCGTACTATCACGTAATCAGCAGCTCATTCGTCTTGATTTTGAAGAAGGCTTTGAGGGCGTGGACCCGCAGCCGTTGCATGAGCGTATCAACCAGGCGCTGGGATCGATCGGCGCGCTGGTACTGTCCGATTATGCCAAAGGCGCTCTGACCAGCGTGCAGACTATGATTTCCCTGGCGCGCCAGGCGGGCGTGCCGGTGCTCATCGATCCGAAAGGAACGGATTTTGAACGTTACCGCGGCGCCACGCTGCTGACGCCAAACCTTTCTGAATTCGAGGCGGTCGCGGGGAAATGTAAAAGCGAAGACGAACTGGTTGAACGCGGCATGAAGCTCATTGCCGATTACGACCTTTCCGCGCTGTTGGTCACGCGTTCCGAACAGGGAATGACGCTGCTGCAACCGAATAAAGCGCCGCTACATATGCCGACGCAGGCGCAGGAAGTTTATGATGTTACCGGTGCGGGCGATACGGTGATCGGCGTGCTGGCGGCGACGCTGGCGGCGGGAAATACCCTGGAGGAGGCGTGTTATTTCGCCAATGCGGCGGCGGGCGTAGTGGTAGGTAAACTCGGGACGTCAACGGTTTCCCCTATTGAGCTGGAAAACGCAGTGCGCGGACGCGCGGATACCGGCTTCGGCGTCATGACCGAAGAGGAGCTGAGACAGGCCGTCGCCAGCGCGCGTAAGCGTGGCGAGAAAGTGGTCATGACCAACGGCGTTTTCGATATTCTGCACGCGGGCCACGTCTCTTATCTGGCGAACGCGCGCAAACTGGGCGACCGCCTGATTGTTGCGGTCAATAGTGACGCCTCGACTAAACGTCTGAAAGGCGAAAGCCGTCCGGTTAATCCGCTCGAACAGCGTATGATCGTGCTGGGCGCGCTGGAGTCAGTCGACTGGGTTGTCTCTTTTGAAGAGGATACGCCGCAACGACTGATTGCCGGTATTCTGCCGGATCTGCTGGTAAAAGGCGGCGACTATAAGCCGGAAGAGATCGCAGGCAGCGAAGAGGTCTGGGCCAACGGCGGCGAAGTCATGGTGCTGAACTTCGAAGATGGTTGTTCCACGACCAATATCATCAAAAAGATCCAGACCGAGAGCGAGAAGTAAAACCGCGACATCAGGCGTTACAGACGCTGCGGGCGCCGATTTTGAAGGCGCGTCGGACATTTTGTTTCGACGCGTATCTCGCGGTTGACGCTGCTTTTTTTTCGACCTAAAGTAAAGGAATAAGGGTGAGAGGGGATCTCTCCCCCCTCTGATTGGCTGTTAGTAAGCTGGGAAACTTATCAGTAACAGAACAATCAGTATGATGACCTGTTGCATCATAACCCTTTCCTTATTAAAGCCCCTTCCTCGGGAGGGGCTTTCCCGTTTCATCTCCTTGCTGACATCGCGATTGTTGGTGAGTGGCCTGTCTGGCGCAAGGGCTTTCTCCCGCCGATTTTGCGTTACTGGATCGCCCACGCAAAATGGCCTGCTGGTTATAACGCTTTGTACAGACAAGGTGGAAAAAAGATAAAAAAATCCCCGGCCTTATGACCAGGGACAGGAGATATGGCGGGGGTTATTGCTCTTTTACCGTTGCTTCGTGATTAATCTCATCCGTTGCCGATGAAACCAACGGCGTGGTCAGCGCCTTTAGCGAGCCGCCAGCGATGCCAATCTCGTTTAACAACGAATCGATCAGCGGCGCCTGGGTACGATAGGTGAGCGCGGCAGATAACGCTTGTTCCGCCAGGTTTCCCCCGTTAGCGCAGCCAGCGGCGACGTCGCCCGCCGTCGCGCTGCGATTGAGGCCATCGACCTGAATAATCTTAATGCCGTCGATGGATTTCATCGGTTCAACAGACTTCTCAATAACAGCAGGCAACGATTGTAAGAGCGCTAGTTTAAATTTGAGGCTGGTTTGTTCGTCAGAAAGCACGTTGATAGCGTCATTCAGCGCCCGTTGTGCTTCGGCTTCCGCCAGACCTTTTTTACGCGCTGCTTCCGCCAGTTCGATGATGGCGGCGGCTTGCAATTCTGCCGCTTCTTTCTCTGCTTTTGCCCGAACGGTCAGTTCGACCGCTTTGGTTTCCGCATCCTGTGCCGCGGCGATCAGAGCGACCTGCTTGGCGCGATCCGCTTCGGCGGTCTGGCGGGTGGTTTCTACGTTTTGCTGGGCGCGAACCGCATCGGCCAGCGCGTCGTTGGCGCGTGCTTCCGCTTGCGATTGTTGCTCGGATTTGGCGGCAATGGCGATAGATTTCGTCTGGTTGGCGATTTCTGTCACCTGTTGCTGTTCGATCTCTTTAATACGTACTTCACGCTCGGCCTCAACTTTCCTGGACCGTACTGCTTGCTCACGTTCGATCTCCGTCTCCTGGATCTGCCGCTCAGCAAGAATGCGCGTCTGTTCTGCTTCGCGATGGCGCTCGGCCTCAAAAGCGGCAATTTTGGCGTTTTGTTCGGCGGTGCGGGTTTTAACCTGTTGCTCCTGCTCCAGAGTCATAAAGGCTTCTTGCTGCTCGATTTCCAGCTTGCGCTCAAGCGCGTCGCGGTTCTTTTCGCGCACCGCTACTTCCACATCCTGTTCCACTTCATTACGTTCACGACGGCGGCGTTCGGTTTCCTGCGTCAGTTTCGTCAGACCTTCGGCATCAAAGGCATTGTTTGGGTTGAAATGCTCTTTGGACGTTTGGTTAAAGTTGGTTAAGGAGACGCTTTCCAGCTCCAGGCCGTTTTTCGACAAATCTTCCGCAACGGTGTTTTGTACGCCCTGAACGAAGTTTTCACGCGTATCCTGTAGCTCATGCATCGTCATCTGGGCTGCGGTAGCGCGTAAGGCGTCAACGAATTTATCCTCAACCAGCATACGCAGATCTTCCGGCGACAGCGTTCGCTGACCAAGCGTTTGTGCGGCGGTGGCAATACCTTCAACAGAGGGTTTTACACGCACGAAGAAAGCAACGACCACGTCAACGCGCATACGATCTTTGGTGATCAGGCTGTCGACGGTAGCACGGCTGACTTCAAGTTTTAGGGTATTCATATTGATCGGAATAATTTCGTGAAAGATTGGCATCACAATAGCGCCGCCGCTCATCACCACTTTTTGCCCGCCAAGCCCGGTACGGACAAACGCCTGTTCCGCAGATGCGCGGCGATAAAGGCGAGCAAAAATGATCCCGATAATTAGTAAGACGATAACCGCCACGATGGCGGTAAACATCCATGATGGCAATATGCCAAAAACATCATCCATTATGTAAGTTCCTCTCAATTAGACATAGAAGGTACGCTCAGCCAAATAACGCGTTGCGGAAAGTCGGCAGACAATCAGCACCTTGTCTCCTTTTTTAAATTCTTTTCCCGTTTCGGGTTCCAGCAGTAAATAGTGAATCTGGCCGAACTTATCGGTAAATTTTCCTTCGCAAGGTGTACCGGCAACGGCGGCGTGGCCGGTAATAATCGCCATGCCGCCGATAAATTCCTCTTCCCGGAGGGCGGAGCTTTCATCTCTGGGTAGCCACGGCGCGAGGATTTTTCCGCTGTAATGCACGGTAAAGACCGACAGGACAATGCTCAACGGGACCAGCAGCAGATTGCTGAGCGGCGCTTGCCAGAGCATGATCCCGCCATGCTGGATGAGGATACCGAAGAGGCCGAAATAACCGGCCAATAGACAGAGGACGACCAGTGCGGGAACGCGTCCAATATTCAGATAATGAAGCACCTGGCCCGCAGGGCCGGATGACAGGGCGTCATAATGATCGAGATGGGCGTCGAGCGCGCCTGAAAGAAAGTGGCCAAAAATCAGAGAAATCATCTCCAGCACGCCGATAAAGAAAACGAACGCGATGGCAAACAGATAGGGGCTGTTATACTCCGCAAATAAGGTCATATTTTCTATCCTTGTCGCCGCCTTCAGAAGAGTGTTCTCGTGATAATTTTCATGCTTGTTATTTCATTGCGTTACAATATCATGTGACCCATATCTCCTTAAGTCCGAAAAGCGATTTATCCGTCGTTATCTTTGGTGAATATTGTGATTTTGCGCATTAAATTTGCGCACGTTATGTATAAAACCGCCGTACATATAGGGAAATACTGAAATTAGAAAAAGCATATAGCCTTAACAGAATTCAATAACTGGAGGGTATGCTGATGAACAACAATAACGTCTATTCATTAAATAATTTCGATTTTCTGGCGCGCAGTTTTGCCAGAATGCAGGCGGAGGGGCGTCCTGTTGATATCCAGGCGGTAACCGGCAATATGGACGAGGAGCACCGTGACTGGTTTTGCAAGCGTTACGTGCTTTACTGCCAGCAGGCGACTCAGGCGAAAAGGTTAGAATTAGAACACTAATGCAGGCTCCCTTTACAGGTGCAGGGCATTATTCAGATCTTATATGAGCGGGCCGTCAGGCCCGTTCACGTTTTTACTCTTGTGGATCGACTGGCGGGATGGCGGGCGCAGGTTTTACTCCTTCAGGTTTGTCGCGAGCTTCCAGTTCGCTGAGGCGTTGCTCCAGCAGCGCCAGTTTTTCCCGGGTGCGCAGCAAGACCTGAGTCTGGACATCAAACTCTTCGCGGCTCACCAGATCGAGACGTGTTAGCTGAGATTGCAGCGTTTGACGGATTTTTTTCTCGATATCTTCCCCGAACTCGCGAATACCTTTCGGCATTGACTCATGAACCTGGCGTGCGATTTGCTCAATTTTTTTCGGGTCAATCATTGTGGTTTCCCTGAACTGGTAAGTGTTAGCTCTTATTGTAGTGCGATATGTGGACGCCATAAACCAGAATTGTGTGACGTCATACGGAGTAAAGGCGTTGATGAAGGTAATCAATAGCGTTATAGTTAACCCGCTTATTCTCAGGGCGGGGCGAAATTCCCCACCGGCGGTAAATCAGCGATGTTTAACGCATTTCTCATCACGGCGCGCCGTGACGGAACGCGGAGAGCAGGTTGAAAGCCCGCGAGCGCTTTTTGCCATAGCGAAAAGGTCAGCAGATCCGGTGTAATTCCGGGGCCGACGGTTAAAGTCCGGATGGGAGAGGGTAACGATCCAGTCGGGCATGGACCCGCTCACGTTATTTTTTTGCCGCTTGTCGGCACTCCTAAGACTGCCCTGATTCTGGTAACCATAATGTTAATGAGGTTTTTTTACCATGAATCAGACGCTACTTTCCTCTTTTGGTACGCCTTTTGAACGTGTTGAACTTGCACTGGATGCGCTGCGTGAAGGACGCGGTGTGATGGTGCTTGATGATGAAGATCGTGAAAACGAAGGCGATATGATTTTCCCCGCAGAGACGATGACCGTAGAACAGATGGCGTTAACCATTCGTCACGGTAGCGGTATTGTTTGCCTGTGCATTACTGAAGACCGTCGTAAGCAGCTCGACTTGCCAATGATGGTGGAAAACAACACCAGCGCCTACGGCACCGGTTTTACCGTGACCATTGAAGCCGCAGAAGGCGTGACCACCGGCGTTTCCGCCGCTGACCGTGTCACTACGGTGCGTGCGGCAATTAAGGATGGCGCAAAACCGTCCGATCTTAACCGTCCGGGGCACGTTTTCCCACTGCGCGCTCAGGCGGGCGGCGTGCTGACGCGCGGCGGTCATACGGAGGCGACCATCGATCTGATGACGCTGGCCGGTTTTAAACCTGCAGGTGTACTGTGCGAGTTGACTAACGACGATGGGACGATGGCGCGCGCGCCGGAGTGTATCGCGTTTGCAGGCCAGCATAATATGGCGGTAGTCACGATTGAAGATCTGGTGGCTTACCGCCAGGCGCATGAGCGCAAAGCCAGCTGATCGAACGGATCATGGTTGAAAAAAGCCGATGAGATGTCATCGGCTTTTTTGTATTCCTCTGGTGTCATATTGTTCAGTTTCAAAGAACGACGAATAAGCTGAATGGTAGAATTATTGTGAGAAAAGCAGAGGTCTGAATGCAGACCTCTGCTTTGGTTTATCTATTCAGGTTATTTGCCTCTGGCCAGTTTCAATGCCCAGGCACCGCTCATGACCAGCAGCAGAACCAGGCACAGCCCAAAGGCCAACAGACATGCCTGCGCCATGTTCATAAAATGCCAGGGCGGAAGCAGATACCAGCCTTCGGACTGCTGGTAGAGATCGACAAACCACTGCTGTACGTTACTGAGCGTCACGCCATCAGGGACGATAGGTGCGTCATAACCGCAGTCTCCGGTAGGTTTAAACCACTCCGGTGCCCATTCCGCCAACGGTAAGTTGAAAGGAAAGGTCGGGTCAGTCGAACATCCTTGCACGCCAAAAAGTGAATCGGGGTCCGCATTATGTACCGCATGATGGATACCATTAAGCTTAATAGAAAACTTAATGCCTATAATGCTGCCATAAAACGCCGCGATGCAGCCAATCAGCTTCAGCACGATATTTTTGGGATTTATCGCCGCAATCACCCCGCCAATTACCATCACAAACATCGCGTAACGGATGTAAACACACTGCTCGCACGGTGCCATGTAGAGGTAGATTTGGAAGAACGAGTGCGCCAGGATAATCAACCCTCCCATCGCGACGGCCATTAACAGCCACAGAAAGCGCTGTTCCTGCCATCTCACCAGCGTATCTACTGGTCTTGCGCGTAGGTCTCGCCATAATCCCTTAATAAAATCCATAATCGTTTTCCTGCTTATTTTTTAGTGGCCAGTTCCCGAACGAGTTCAGCCATAGAATCGATGGATTTGATGTTTTTGGTGTAGATAAGGTACTTGCCGTTGACGACGTAAGCCGGAACACCCTGAATTTTGGCAACGTCATAGGCGGCTTTCCATTTTTCCAGAGTCTCCTGAACGGCAGGATCTTTCAGCGCCGCTTCAAAATCAGCCTGGCTCATGCCTGCGGCGTCCAGCCCGGTTTTAATAAATGCCGCCGGATCTTTCCCATCTGACCAGCGCTCTTTCTTATCATGGTAAGCCGTGTACCAGGCGAACTTCGCTTTTTTGAATTGTGATTTAGCATCAAACAACGAAATCCCGGCAGCTTTATCTTTGGCGATCAGGACTGCAAATACTTCGCTGGCCTGTTTGCCATATTTGCCTTTTGTTTCCAGGTGGAACGGAGTGAACGTAACGAGATCGGCTACTTTATCAGAAACCGGACCTGTTACGGCTTTGTCATATTTGTAGCAGAAAGGGCAGTCGTAGCTAAATACCTTAATCAGCGTTTTATCCGCATTAGGAATCGGTTTCTCCAGAACCATATAATCTGTGCCCTCGGTAAAAGCCGAGGCCGCAAAAGGAGTGACCAATGCCGCGGTTAATACTACGCTTTTAAATAAAGAGGTAATCCATTTAGATGACATATTAATTCCTTCTCGTGATTTATTTAAACATTTGCGTTGGATGAACCAGTAACGCACGATAGTGAGTCTGGTTGGGTTTATCCGACAGCACATCAATTTCAACTTTCACTTCTTTCGTTTTATAGTCAATCTCATTAAGTTTGCCGACTGTTGGTTGACCAACGTCGAACAGATTAATAGAACCGCCAAAGCCGAACATGGTGTCGCGGTCTTTTTGGTATTCAACAACCGAGGTGATAGGACTATAGAAATCATATCCACGCTCTTTACCGTATTCCCAAACTTGTTGTACGGTGCCTTTCTTCTCATCGATCTTATATTCGACAAAACGGGAATATTTCATGGTCGGTAGGGCCGGTTGCTCCAGGCCGCGACCATCGCCGTTATCAAAGACCGTTAACGTGCCTTTGCTGGAAAGCCATGCCGTATGTTGGGTATAGGTGAAATCGAAATCGGTGTTCTGACACTTGCCGTTTTCGTCACAGGTCAACGGCTTACCATGATCGTCTACTGGTTTCAGCAATTTACTGGCTAGTTGTTTATTCCAGCCTTTAGACGGCGCCAGTATCCATTTCACCTGCTTATCGCGACCAATTTTTACAATACCCTGATGGCGGGAAGAAAGGATAATGGAGTCATCTTTCGCGTCATAAGCGATAGAGTTGACGTGCGCCCAGTTACGGCCAGCACCGACACCAAGCGCATCGCCATACGGCGTATCCGGTTCGAGTTTCGCCTGCTGTCCGGCATGGGCCAGATCGACGTTCACACATACTGCGCCCGCATCCAGAGCGCCGAGCAGCGCATCACGCATAGGGTCGAGGATTTTGGTTAAATCCCAAACGTCCACTACGCGGCCAGACTTATCGACCTCAATGATTTGGTCGCGAATAGTGTGAACATGTATGCCATCTTCTTTGCGGTAATCGCGTTTGCCGACGCGCAGCAGTACGGTGCCGTTCACGGTTTCGATGGATTCATGAGACGCATCCAGGAACCCGCGCGGCAGTTTATGATCGGCAAGAATTTGCCCCATCATATCAAACTCGTACCAGTGTTGGCCCTGCACCGCGGTAAAGGTGCCGCGAGGCGTTTCACGAATACCCATCAGGTAGCCGCGTTTGTTGATATTCATATCGTGGCCGTCGTAGAAGGTATCTTGATCCAGCCACCAGCGGTATTCACCCTGGGTGTCGACCACAAACGTATAAGGGGCGATATCGAAAGGCAAAGCCCCACCCGCCGGACCGGCATCAAGAATGCCCGCATTTTTATCTTTTTCGCCGTGCCAGTGAAATTCAGCGCCCTGCGGCGTAAAAGTATGGGTATTTACCAGATAAAGGCGATCTTCAAATCCTGGCGCGACTTTAATAACTTTCGTTTGCTGGAGATCTGAAATAGAACGGTTATCCATATAATGGTTGACGATGGCGGACGTCTGCACCACATAGTCATCCTTCATGGCTTTGCCGTTTTCTTTATATTCTACCGTGACGTTGTTGGCAAATTTCTGATAAAGGCCAAAAATCGGAATACCGTCATAGGTTTCTAAAGACTCTTTCCCAACGGTATAAGTAACAGGAACGCCTTTTTCCCCTTTGCCATGTACAGTAACTTTAACGTCTGAAATAATATGGCTATCTAATTCCACCAGTGCGGTGAGAGGGGCGTTTCCGTAAGGATCGACAACGACTGCGCCTAATTTCCCTGCGGGCTGTGCCGGTTGAAAACCTGCGGCAAACGTACTGGCTGCGGTGAGTCCGCATGTCAGTGCGACAGCGCCGGCAAGTATTGTTTTCCGGTATTGATTAAACATGGATATATCTCCTTATATACAACTTCTAAATATAATACTTCTGAATATACTATGTTTTTATGAATGATAAATGAGGTAAATGATTGGTCTTTAAATATAACTAATGATGTTATTGCTTATTTTAAAATATACTCTGCATCAATATTTTTTAATTACCTTAATAAGTCGATAGTAGGAGGGTGATATTTTAAGAACAATATAAATTAGTACGAAGTGTGATCTTATCGACATTGTTTTCTGCTTAATACCTCTTTCATTATTGGGTTTCACCACTGATTTATATGATCAAAATCATTTATTTGTTCCACAAATATGCCAGTATATGAATACGTCAAAATAAGGGTATGTAAAATTTTAACGTTAAATGTTTAGTGATGTTAAATTTTAAGGGTAAAAAGGATGTTTATTGCCTGGTATTGGATAATATTAATCGTTCTGGTGGCGGTAGGGTATATTTGCCATATGAAGCGTTATTGCAGAGCGTTTCGGCAAGACAGAGATGCATTACTTGAAGCGCGAACGAAACGTTTTCGCCAGACGAGCGAAGGCGACAGCGTGATGAATGAGCAGAAATAGCGCATATCCTTGACGGGCAGCCGGATGTTGCCTGGCTAAAGGCCTGCATCCGGCGCGACGTTTCTCTTAACCGATACCTATCGTCTGCAAAATGACGAGACTGAGCCCCATGATGGACATACCGCAAAGCACACCATAGCTGGGGTTATTGTTAGGATCGATCTCTTTTGCCAGCGGCATCAGTTCATCAACGGAGAGCGCCACCATAATACCGGCGACTGCCGCCATGATAGCCGCCATAACGATTGGCGAAACCAGACTGCCCAAAATCAGCCACGCCAGCACGCCGCCAAGAATTTCCGCCATGCCGGAGATACCGGCCCAAAAAATCGCGGTACGTTTTGAGCCCGTCGCGGCATAAACCGGGCCGGCGACCGCCAGACCTTCAGGAATATTGTGCAACGCCACCGCCAGTGCGATGCCGAAGCCCAGTTCAAGATTGCTGCTGGCAGTGACAAAGGTGGCGATCCCTTCCGGAAAGTTGTGCAGGCTAATGCCGAGCGTCAATAAAATCGCAGTGCGTTTTATCGAGCCGGGAAGCGGCTGCTGCCTTTTTTGCACCAGATCCTGCGGATGAGCGTGAGGAAGCAGGCGGTCCAGCCCGAAGTAGCCCAACAGGCCGATAATAAACATCCCGTAGCCCAGTACGGGCGACATTCCCTCGGTATCAAGCGCGGCGGGCAGCATCTCCATCAGCGAGATGAGCAGCATGATCCCTGCGGCGAAGCCCAGCGAAAAAGCCAGCACGCGGTTAGACGGTTTTTGGCCGAGAACGCCAAGAAACGCGCCAATAAAGGTGGCGGCGCCCGCCAGTAAGGTCAGAATAAGTGGTACTGACATCCATTACTCCTTATCAATTTGCCGTCCGAACCTGACCTTCAAAATAACTGATGATCTTCATCATAGTTATCTGAGTTCTTCCTCTGTGAAGAAAGCGTATGGTGATGTTAACAAAATGTCTTTCCTGTAAGGATAACATCATGTCTTTAACGTGTATGCCAGCATTGTTTTTGGGGCATGGCAGCCCGATGAACGTGCTGGACGATAACGATTATACCCGCGCCTGGCGGCGATTGGGGGAAGCTCTGCCGCGACCACAGGCGATAGTGGTGGTGTCGGCGCACTGGTATACCCGCGGGACGGGCGTCACAGCGATGGAAAGGCCGCAAACTCTCCATGATTTTGGCGGTTTTCCGCAGGCGCTGTATGACACGCATTATCCGGCCCCTGGATCGCCTGCGTTGGCGCAGCGTCTGGTTGAACTGTTGGCTCCCGTTCCCGTCGCGCTCGATAAAGAGGCGTGGGGATTTGATCACGGCTCCTGGGGCGTATTGATCAAGATGTACCCGAATGCGGATATCCCGATGGTGCAGCTTAGTGTTGATAGTACCAAACCGACGGCATGGCATTTTGAGGTGGGTCGTAAGCTGGCGACGCTGCGTGATCAAGGCGTGATGCTGGTGGCCAGCGGGAATGTGGTTCATAACCTGCGGACTGTGCGTTGGCACGGTGACAATATACCGTATCCCTGGGCGGCGTCATTTAATGACTTTGTGAAAGCCAATCTGACGTGGCAGGGGCAGGTAGAACAGCACCCGCTGGTGAATTATCTGCAACATGAAGGGGCCGCCTTATCGAACCCGACGCCGGAGCACTTTTTGCCTTTGCTGTATGTACTTGGTGCCTGGGATGGCAAGGAACCTATCACCATCCCGGTCGACGGTATTGAGATGGGCAGTATAAGTATGTTGTCGGTGCAGGTGGGGTAGGCTGGATAAGGCGCTGAATGATTGCCCGATGGCGCTACGCGCATCGGGCTTACAGGAAAATCTATCCTTCGACAAAAATATGCGGATAGAAGCGGGAGAGATCCTGGGTGATCAGCGCCCGATCTTCACGGATACCAATTCCGGCGGGCTGATCGTTAATCAGCCAGCTACCAATCAGGGTGTAACTGTCGCCGAATTTTGGCAGCGGATAGAACTGTTGCACGATCATACCCTCTTCGCCATACGGGCCTTCCACGGATTCGATCGTTTTACCGTTCTCAATAATCGATACGTTCGCCCCTTCGCGGGAGAAGATCGGTTTCACAACATATTTATCCATTTGCGGATGTTCGTCTTCGGCGAAATACGCAGGCAACAGATTCGGATGGTCCGGGAACATCTCCCACAACAGCGGCAATAACGCTTTATTGGAGATAATGCTTTTCCAGGCCGGTTCCAGCCAGCGCACGCCGGCATCTTCCAGCTTGGTGGAAAACATCTCGCGCAGCATAAATTCCCACGGATAGAGCTTGAACAGGTTCGCAATGACCTGATCCTGCAGATCCGTAAATTGGCCTTTTTCCCCCAGACCAATATCGTCGATATAGAGAAATTCGGTGGCGATTTCCGCTTCGGCCGCGCAATCCTGTAAATACTGAATGGTGCCGCGATCCTCAACCGTATCGCGACAGCAGGTGAGATGCAGCAACTGAAAACCGTATTGCTCGCGAAGTTCAGCAAAGCGTTCAATCAGCTTTTCCTGCAGGCTATTAAACTGATCGCTGCCTTCCGGCAGATTGCCCGCGTTGATCTGATCTTCCAGCCAAATCCACTGAAAAAACGCCGCTTCATACAGCGATGTTGGCGTGTCGGCATTATTTTCGAGCAGCTTAGGCTCGCCGATGCCGTCCCAGGCCAGATCGAGGCGGGAATAGAGCGACGGTTGTTGCGTTTGCCAGGACTGACGAACAAAACCCCAGGTATGTTTTGGAATACGAAACTTCGTCATCAGCTCATCGCTGGCGATGACGCGTTCTACTACCTTGAGGCACATCTGGTGCAGCTCGGCGGTAACGTCTTCCAGTTTTTCCACCTGGGCGAGCGTTAACTTGTAATAAGCGTCTTCACACCAGTACGGTTCACCATACATAGTGTGAAAATTAAACCCGTATTCAGTCGCTTTATCGCGCCAGTCCGGGCGCTCGGTAATACTGACTCTTTCCATGCGTATCAGCCGCCCATCGAACGTGTTGAAGTACCGGCAGCGCTACGCTGCATGGTGCTCTGTTTGGCGACGGATTCGCCAAAACCGCCGCGGGTAACGGTTGTGGTGGTGGCTGGTTTCGGCGCCATCGCGGTTTTCGGTACGGTCATTGTCCGGCCCGGTTGCGCCGCGCCGTAGTTTTTACCTGCCGCATCGGTATATTTGCCGTATGCAGGGCTGGCCGGGTTTTTCGAGCTAAACAGCGGCTGTTGCGCAAAGCCTGCGCCGCCGCCCATCAGACGCCCCATCATGTAACCTGCCATAAGCGGCATCCAGAAACTGCCGCTGGATTGTTGGGTCTGCGCCTGATTTTCCGGTGCCATGCCAGCCTGTGCGGGCGCTTGCTGGCACTGACCTTCGCCAAACTCAGCGACGCAATCTTCGCGTGTAGCGTACTTAGGCGCAGTACGTTCGGCCTCTTTCAGCGCGTTGTTATACGCGGTTGTACACTCCGCGCTTTTGCCCGGATTCGCCGCCGAACAGTCATCAGCGTTTTGATACAGCGATACGGTTTCATCGCTTTTTTCACAGCCAGCCAGCATAAAAACAGCCGTAACCGCCAGGGCGACCGGCGTTAAATGCCGCGCGCTCCAGCTTTTGCGAAATGATGCGTGATGGATGGATTTTGTCCGTTTCATATTTGTCTTCCAGGACCCAGTGGTAAATACAACATGCGTTCAGAATAGAGGATGACTGGTCGAAATTGAAGCGAGAAAAGGCGAGAATGCGGCGGAATAGCAGGATCTTTACGTTGTCTTACGTTCAGGTGCGGCTTCATGACAGGTAGCACCGCGCTTACCAGATCTACAAGGGCACAGGTCTGATAAGCGCAGCGCCAGCGAATAACTTATCAATGCCGGAATGGATTGCCGTTATTGCTGTTGGCGCGAGCGGCGGTCGGCTGTACTGCCGGCGCGGCGCTATGGGCATTATAACCGTCTGCGGCAGCATCCTGCTCTGGCGTTTCCGGCGCTACGCTTTCCGGCGACGTCGGGATAGGTTTACCCAACGTACTGTTAAGCGCGAGCAGATCCTGCTCGTTCAGCGTACCGAGCGCATATTTGATATTTAACTGATTAATCAAATAGGTATAACGCGCGTTGGCCAGTTGCTGCTTGGCATCATACAGAGTGGTGGTGGCATCCAGTACGTCAACAATGGTACGTGTACCGACCGAGTAACCGGCTTCCATTGCATCCAAAGAACTTTGCGCGGAAACGACCGCCTGTTTGTACGCGTTGATGCTGCTGATGGAGGCGTTAATATTGTTAAAGGAAGAACGTACGGTCTGCACCACGCTACGGTGCGCGCTTTCCAGCTGTTCGCTTGCGCCGACGAAGTTATACTGCGCCTGTTTTACCTGCGAGTTAACCATTCCGCCTTGATACAGTGGCAGGGAGAAGTTCAGGCCGATTTTATTCTGCCCCATGTTGCTATCGTCGTACTGGGCGGAGTTGGTTTTAGAACCGCTATAAGAGGTATCAGAAACGCCGGTTGAGGCCGTTAAATTCAGCGTCGGCAGATGACCATCCTGCGCCTGACGGATTTGCTCGCGCGCCAGATCCTGACTTAAACGCGCCTGCAACAGCGACAGGTTACGGTTTTCCGCTTCCTTCAGCAGCGCATTCACAGCTTTAGGTTTGTCGGTTTTAAAATGCTCGACGTTAAGCGACGCCAGCTCCGGGTAATAATTGCCGGTTACCTGGCGCAGCTCTTCTACCGCGTTATCCAGGTTGTTGCGGGCGGTCACTTCATTCGCCAGTACGGTATCATATTGCGCACGGGCGTTTTGCACGTCGGTAATGGCGACCAGACCCACGTTAAAACGTTGCGTCGTTTGATCTAACTGACGGTAGATAGCCTCTTTTTGCGCCTGGGTATAGGAAAGCACATCAATAGCGTTCAATACCTTAAAATACGCGTTCGCGGTATTGAGGATCAGCGTCTGCTGATCGGTTTGATAGGTAACATCCTGAATGCCTGCTGCTTTTTCTTGCAGGGTGAGCCCGCGCCATTTCGACATATCAAATAGCGTCTGCGTTAATTGCAGGGAAGCGCTGGTTTCATTGGAGTTGATACCGTTCGCATCGCGATAACCGTTGCTGTAGGTGTAGTCGGCACCTAAACCCAGTTGCGGCAGTAAAGGACTACGCGCTTCGTTAATTTTTTCGAATGCAGCATCGCGATCGGCAGCGGATTTACGCAATTCCGGGTTGCTCAGGCGTGCTTGCTGATAAACTTGCATCAGGTTCTCTGCCTGGCTTAGTGTGCTGAACCCCGACAGGCTCAGGCCGATAAGGATGGGGAGCAATTTCTTCATTTGCATTCCTTGTTGTGAAGCAGTATTTAGCGCTGATCAATTTGTAAAAATAATTGCTGATTCTAGCAGAATCCGCCACTGCAAAAAGTTGGCGTTACGTGCCATACGAGCCTTAATTGGCACCAATTTACCACAAGGGTGATAAAACAGCAGTCAACCACCCTTGAAATTCATCATTTAATCATTATTGCTAGCAGGGCAGCACAATGCGTAAATCAGACAACTTGCCAGTTACTTTCACCAAAAGCGATGTAGAAATTATTGCACGGGAAACGCGCTATCGCGGTTTTTTTTCATTGGATGTGTATCGATTCCGCCATCGTTTATTCAACGGAGAAATGAGTGGCGAGGTAAAGCGCGAAATTTTTGAGCGCGGGCACGCCGCCGTCTTGCTACCCTTTGACCCTGAACGCGACGAGGTGGTGCTGGTCGAACAGATTCGTATTGCCGCGTATGACACAAGCGTTACGCCGTGGCTGCTGGAGATGGTCGCCGGCATGATAGAAGAAGGCGAAACCATTGAGGCGGTCGCCCGGCGAGAGGCGATGGAAGAAGCGGGGCTGACCGTAGGCCGCACCCGACCGGTCATCAGTTACCTGGCGAGTCCAGGAGGAACCAGCGAGCGCTCATCTATTCTGGTGGGTGAAGTGGACGCCACGACCGCGGCAGGTATTCATGGTCTGGCGGATGAAAACGAAGATATTCGGGTTCATGTGGTAAGCCGGGAACAGGCATACCAGTGGGTAGAAGAGGGGAAAATCGACAACGCAGCCGCAGTCATCGCTTTGCAATGGCTTCAGTTGCATCATCAAGAGTTAAAAAACGAGTGGAAAAAATGAAGCGTTATACACCTGACTTCCCAGAAATGATGCGTTTGTGCGAAACCAATTTTTCGCAATTGCGCCGCCTGCTGCCGCGCAATGACGCCCCCGGTGAAACGGTGAGCTATCAGGTGGGCAACGTACAATATCGGTTAACGATTGTGGAATCGACCCGATACACTACGCTTGTAACGATCGAGCAAACGGCGCCAGCCATCACCTACTGGAGCCTGCCGTCGCTGACGGTGCGCCTCTACCATGATGCGATGGTGGCTGAAGTGTGTTCAAGCCAGCAGATCTTTCGCTTCAAAGCGCGGTATGATTATCCAAATAAAAAGTTGCATCAACGCGACGAAAAGCATCAAATTAATCAGTTTCTGGCCGACTGGCTACGATTCTGTTTAGCACATGGAGCGATGGCGATTCCGGTTTATTAGCGTCGTGAAACCTAAGGACACCATTTGGAAAGCCTGTTAACCCTACCTCTGGCTGGTGAGGCCCGAGTCAGGATTTTACAAATTACAGATACTCACCTGTTTGCCGAAAAGCATGAAACGCTGTTAGGCGTCAATACCTGGGAAAGTTACCAGGCCGTGCTGGAGGCTATTCGGGCGCAACAGTATGAATATGATCTGATCGTGGCGACCGGCGATCTGGCGCAGGATCAATCCGCTGCGGCTTATCAGCATTTTGCTGAGGGTATCGCAAGCTTTCGCGCGCCTTGCGTTTGGCTACCGGGCAATCATGATTTTCAGCCGGCAATGTACAGCGCGCTGCAAGAGGCGGGGATTTCCCCGGCTAAACGCGTGTTAATCGGTGAACAATGGCAGATTTTGTTGCTGGATAGCCAGGTGTTTGGCGTACCGCATGGCGAACTGAGCGAGTTCCAACTGGAATGGCTTGAGCGTAAGCTCGCCGATGCGCCAGAGAGACAGACATTGCTCCTTTTGCACCACCATCCGTTGCCGGCAGGGTGCAGTTGGTTGGATCAGCACAGCTTGCGTAATGCCGGTGAGCTGGATAGCGTGCTGGCGAATTTCCCGCGTGTAAAATATCTGTTATGCGGACATATTCACCAGGAGCTGGATCTTGACTGGAACGGTCGCCGTCTGCTGGCGTCGCCGTCAACCTGCGTACAGTTCAAACCACACTGCGCGAACTTTACGCTGGATACTATCGCGCCGGGCTGGCGTACGCTGGAGCTCCGGGCGAACGGCGTCCTGGAGACGGAAGTGCATCGCCTGCAGGATACCCGGTTCCGACCCGATACCGCTTCGGAAGGATACTGATGTCTACGCTTCTCTATTTGCACGGATTCAACAGTTCCCCTCGCTCGGCAAAAGCGTGCCAGCTAAAAAACTGGCTGGCGGAGCGTCATCCGCATGTTGAGATGATCGTCCCTCAGCTGCCGCCGTATCCTGCCGATGCGGCGGAGTTGCTGGAATCTCTCGTGCTTGAGCATGGCGGTGCGCCATTAGGGCTGGTAGGATCGTCGCTGGGTGGTTATTACGCCACCTGGCTGTCGCAATGTTTTATGCTGCCGGCTGTGGTGGTGAATCCCGCCGTGCGGCCCTTTGAATTACTAACCGACTATCTCGGTCAGAACGAGAACCCCTACACCGGGCAGCAATATGTGCTAGAGTCTCGCCATATTTATGATCTTAAAGTCATGCAGATTGACCCGCTGGAAGCGCCGGACCTGATCTGGCTACTGCAACAGACGGGCGATGAAGTGCTGGATTACCGCCAGGCGGTGGCATATTACGCCTCCTGCCGTCAGACAGTGACCGAGGGTGGTAATCACGCATTCACGGGCTTCGAAGATTATTTCAACCAGATTGTCGATTTTCTTGGACTGCACAGTTGCTGACAATCAATTCGAATTGCTAATTAAACCATGACGCAAACTTATAACGCTGATGCCATTGAGGTACTCACTGGGCTTGAGCCGGTACGCCGCCGCCCGGGAATGTACACCGATACGACCCGTCCCAACCATTTGGGTCAGGAAGTGATTGATAATAGTGTGGATGAAGCACTGGCAGGTCACGCCAAACGCGTGGATGTCATTTTACATGCCGATCAATCGCTGGAAGTGATTGACGACGGACGCGGGATGCCGGTGGATATCCATCCGGAAGAGGGGGTTCCGGCGGTAGAACTGATCCTCTGTCGACTTCATGCCGGCGGTAAATTCTCCAATAAGAACTATCAGTTCTCTGGTGGTCTGCATGGGGTGGGGATTTCGGTAGTGAATGCCCTGTCAAAGCGCGTGGAAGTGACCGTGCGCCGCGACGGTCAGGTCTATAACATCGCGTTTGAAAACGGCGAAAAAGTGCAGGATTTGCAGGTTGTCGGCACCTGCGGTAAACGTAATACTGGCACCAGCGTGCATTTCTGGCCGGACGAAAGTTTCTTCGACAGCCCGCGTTTTTCTGTCTCTCGCTTAATGCACGTTCTGAAAGCAAAAGCGGTGCTGTGTCCCGGCGTAGAAATCACTTTTAAAGATGAAGTGAATAACAGCGAGCAGCGCTGGTGCTACCAGGATGGTCTGAACGACTATCTGGGCGAAGCGGTAAACGGCCTGCCGACGCTGCCGGAAAAGCCGTTTATCGGTAATTTTAACGGTGAAACGGAAGCGGTTGACTGGGCGCTATTGTGGCTGCCGGAAGGCGGAGAATTATTGACGGAAAGCTACGTCAACCTGATCCCGACCATGCAGGGGGGGACGCACGTCAACGGTCTGCGCCAGGGCCTGCTCGACGCGATGCGCGAATTTTGCGAATACCGCAATATTCTGCCGCGCGGCGTCAAACTGTCGGCGGAAGATATCTGGGATCGCTGCGCTTATGTGCTCTCCGTGAAAATGCAGGACCCGCAATTTGCCGGGCAGACCAAAGAGCGTCTGTCGTCGCGTCAATGTGCGGCATTTGTTTCCGGCGTGGTGAAAGATGCCTTCAGCCTGTGGCTGAACCAGAACGTGCAGGCGGCGGAACAACTGGCAGAGATGGCGATTGCCAGCGCGCAGCGGCGACTGCGCGCCGCAAAAAAAGTGGTGCGCAAAAAGCTCACCAGCGGTCCGGCGTTACCGGGGAAACTGGCGGACTGTACCGCGCAGGATCTTAATCGGACCGAGCTGTTCCTTGTGGAAGGGGATTCGGCAGGCGGTTCCGCCAAGCAGGCGCGCGATCGCGAATATCAGGCGATCATGCCGCTCAAAGGTAAGATCCTTAACACCTGGGAAGTCTCTTCCGATGAAGTGCTGGCCTCGCAAGAGGTGCATGATATTTCCGTGGCGATCGGTATCGATCCGGACAGCGACGATCTGAGTCAGCTGCGCTACGGCAAGATCTGTATCCTGGCGGATGCGGACTCCGATGGTTTGCATATCGCTACTCTGCTTTGCGCGCTGTTTGTCAGACATTTCCGCGCGCTGGTGAAGAATGGTCATGTCTACGTCGCGCTGCCGCCGCTATACCGTATCGATTTGGGTAAAGAGGTCTATTACGCGCTGACGGAAGAAGAGAAGGCGGGCGTACTGGAACAACTGAAGCGTAAGAAAGGCAAGCCGAACGTACAGCGTTTCAAAGGCCTGGGTGAAATGAACCCGATGCAGTTACGCGAAACCACGCTTGATCCGAATACTCGCCGCCTGGTGCAGCTCACCATTAGCGATGAAGACGATCAGCGTACTAACGCGATGATGGATATGCTGCTGGCGAAGAAACGTTCTGAAGATCGACGCAACTGGCTACAGGAAAAAGGCGATCTCGCGGATCTCGACGTGTAACGGTTGTTGCACGCTTTATCCGGTCTGCGCGGCGCAGGCCGGATAAGCGAATCCGACATGACGCCGCAGCCTGATGGCGACACTTGCGCATCGCATCAGGGAGACGTCAGACGAGGGTAATAACTTAAACGCCGGATTCCAGAATACGAATATTCATTTCCAGCACATCGTCTTTTACCGCGTCGCTATAGGCTTTCATATGCGGGGTTTGCAGATGCGCCTCAAGGTGCGCAACGCTTTCCCACTGTTCAATCATCACGATCGAGTCAGGCGCCAGAGTCTGAAAACTCACGCCCGCGGCATGATCCACCATCGGTGCGTAACCGTGGCACCCCTCTTCTTTAAGAACGGTTGGAATAATTTTCGCAAACTGATCGAGGACGGCCTGACGGTGATGTTGGCCCGGACGCGTGCGAATTTCGGCAATGACGGTAAGCATGGTTAACTCCTTCTAATTCCAGGATGACCAGTTAAGCAAAAATTTCGCTCAGATGCTTGCGATATTCTGCGGTATAGCGCGGAACATCCGGCATTTTAATCACGTCGTTGGCAATAAACGTTGGCAGCGCGTCCATGCCCAGGAACTGGTTGGCTTTATGGAAGGGCAGATAGACGCCATCTACGCCTACGCCGTGGAAAAACTGATCTTTTTCGGTAAATGCTTCCATCGGCGCGTTCCACGTCAGTGACAGCATATATTTTTTCCCCTGCACCAGACCGCCGGAACCGTACTTTTTAGCGGCATCGGAACGCGTGCGGCCATCGCTGGCATAGAGCGTGCCGTGACCTTCGGTAAAGACATCATCCATATATTTTTTTACTGTCCATGGCGCGCCCATCCACCAGCCTGGCATCTGCCAAATCACCACGTCAGCCCAGACGAAATTCTGCACCTCTTCTTTAATGTCATAGTCGCTGTCGGCGCGGACGATCTTAACCTGATGACCCAGATCGCGCAGAAGCCCATCGGCAACTTCGGTCAGGGTGTCATTCAACTGGCCGTTGGAGTGCGCGAATTTTTTCGCCCCGTTGATAATCAGGATGTTACTCATTTTGTCTCCTCAAGAAATGCGTTTGCTGCTGATTCTACGCTGACGGGCGGTGCGGTGAAATTAGCAAAATGTGCAAAGTCTTTTGCGTTTTTGGCAAAAGTCTCTGCTACCAACTTACTACGGCCTCAAATCCACCTTCCGCGGCGTTGCCAAACGACACCGTCATGCCGTGCAGCGTAGCGATGCGACGGACGATTGATAATCCCAGACCGCTGCCGGTCACACTTTGGCCTGGCGGGCGGTAAAAACGCTCGCCGATATGCGTCAGAATCTCTGGTGCCACGCCGGGGCCATTATCTCTGACGGTGAAGCTGCGGGCATGTAAGGTAACGTCGACGACGCTGCCCTGCGGACTGTAGCGAATCGCATTATCCAGCAGGTTACGCACTAACAGGCTTAAGAGTAGCGGCTGGCCGGTACGTATGACGTCATGGGCGTTAAGCTGTAAACGCACGTCGATATTCGCCTGCTGCGCCGGATGATAAATGTCCATCACCGCGGACTGCAGCAGCTCTTCCAGCGAAATCTCCGCTACATCCTGCAAATTATTGAGCGAGTCGAGACGCGATAATGTCAGTAGCTGATCGACCAGCCGCGTGGCGCGATCGATCCCCGCATGGAGCTGGGTCAGCGCTTTATCGCGCGATAGCGGATCGTCGCCCGAGAGCTGCGCCACCTCGGTTTGTACTTTCAGCGCGGCCAGCGGGCTGCGCAATTCATGGGCGGCGTCGGAGGTAAATCGCCGTTCGCGCACCATCATGGAGTGGATGCGGCTAAAAAGCTGATTAAGCGCTTCGACCAGTGGGCGAACCTCGCTCGGTACGCCTTTGGCGTCGAGCGGCGTTTCCGATTCCGGCGACCGGAAGCGCAGCGCCTGCGCCAGTTTTTTCAACGGTCTGAGCTCGCGGTGAAGCAGGAGTAATAAAATCAGCAGCATGAAGGGAAGGGCGATCAGCCACGGCGTTAATTGCGCCGCCACGATCGCCAGCGCCATATCTTCGCGGTAATCCCACTCCTGACCGACGACGATACGATACTTACCATCCGCCGAGTTCAACCACAAAAAACGCCAGAGGTCGTTGTCATCCTTCAGATAGCCATTGTCGAAACCTTCCCGGCGATAGCGATACGGAATATCCTGGCCGTTGTCGCCATCATGCAGCAACATTTTGCCGTCAGCGGAAAAGATGGCAAATGCCAGCGCATCGTCATCGATATGCCCATGTTTTAATTTCTTTGGCGTATGCGCCATGCGCTGCGGGGCGTTGATCTCGTTAAGATCGAGCGTGCTAAGCCGTCTGGCGAACAACATCAACTGTGTGTCAAACAGCTCGTCGACATTATCCGTCGTCTTTCTCCAGGCCACAAAACTGGAGATTGCCCAGGTGATGGAGACCAGAATCAGGAAAATAAGCGTCAGCCTGACGCGCAGGCTGAGACGTTGCGTCAATTTCATGCGTCACCCAGGGTGTAGCCGATGCCGTGTACGGTGCGAATAAATTCGCTGCCGAGCTTGCGGCGTAAATGATGAACATGGACTTCCACTGCATTGCTGGACACGTCGTCATCCCAGTTATACAGCTTCTCTTCAATAAGCTTGCGCGGCAGCACGCGACCTTTGTTGCGCAGTAAGAGTTCCAGCAACGCGAACTCTTTTGGTTTTAGGGCCAGCGGTTCGCCGGCAAGCGTCGCGACGAGATTGCCTGGATTGAGCGTCACCTGGCCGTGGCGCAATTCGCTACTGGCCTGACCGCTGGCGCGGCGTACCAGCGCCTCCAGACGGGCGGCGACCTCAATGAGCGCGAAAGGTTTACATAAATAATCATCGGCGCCCAGACGTAGCCCCTCGACGCGCTCTGCTAACGCGTCGCGCGCCGTCAGGATCAGTACCGGTTCCTGTTTACCCTTTTCGCGCCATTCGCGCAAAATATCCCGTCCGTCCATGCCTGGCAGCGTCAAATCTAAAATGGCCGCATCATAAGGCGCGCTGTAAAGCGCCTCTTTGCCCGGACGTCCCTCGGTAAACCAGTCGACGCTGAAACCCATTTTACTCAGACCCGCTTTTATGCCATCGCCAATAAGTGTGTCATCTTCTACCAGTAAAATTCGCATCTGTTCTTCCTTGCGGTAACTCGCGTTGCCGTCAGTTAACCTTGTCGCCGCAGGCGATGTACAGAAAAAAAGAATCTTTTTTTGCCTTAAGAAGTTGTTAAGGATTACCTTATTTAATGGATCTGAAACGACATGAAAGGGAAAAGTAATCATGAAAAAATTAGCTGCAATCGTTGCCGTTATGGCACTGTGTTCTACCCCGGTTCTGGCGGCTCAGCAGGGCGGTTTCTCCGGCCCGTCGGCGACGCAAACGCAAGGCGGCGGATTTGTCGGCCCGAACGGCAGCAGCACGACGGTAGAGAGCGCTAAATCGCTGCGTGACGATGCGTGGGTAACGCTGCGCGGGAATATCGTCGAGCGCATTTCCGACGACCTGTATCTGTTTAAAGATGCGACCGGTACTATCAATGTGGATATTGACCACAAGCGCTGGAACGGCCTGACCGTAACCCCGCAGGATACCGTTGAAATTCAGGGCGAAGTGGATAAAGACTGGAACTCTGTCGAAATCGACGTAAAACAGATCTCTAAAGTTGCCAAATAAACTCCATCAGGGCCGCGCTCGCGGCCCTTTTCTTTGTGACTCAACGCGCCAGATAGGGTAGTATCTGCGGCAATATTGCCTGAGAGATACCGGGTATTATTCGGGCTAACAGTTGAGGAATCACAATCAATGAGCGATATGGCAGAGCGCCTTGCGCTACATGAATTTACGGAAAACGCCTACTTAAACTACTCCATGTACGTGATCATGGATCGTGCGTTGCCGTTTATTGGCGACGGCCTGAAGCCGGTACAGCGCCGCATCGTCTATGCGATGTCAGAGCTGGGGCTGAACGCCAGCGCTAAATTTAAAAAATCCGCCCGTACCGTCGGTGACGTGCTGGGTAAGTATCATCCGCACGGCGACAGCGCCTGCTATGAAGCCATGGTGCTGATGGCGCAGCCGTTCTCTTACCGTTACCCGCTGGTCGATGGCCAGGGAAACTGGGGCGCGCCGGATGATCCGAAGTCATTCGCGGCAATGCGTTATACCGAATCTCGCCTGTCCAAATATGCCGAGCTGCTGTTAAGCGAACTCGGTCAGGGGACGGCGGACTGGGTGCCAAACTTCGACGGCACGATGCAGGAACCGAAAATGTTACCGGCGCGTCTGCCGAACATCCTGCTGAACGGCACCACCGGTATTGCGGTGGGCATGGCAACAGATATCCCGCCGCACAACCTGCGCGAAGTGGCGAAAGCGGCGATTACGCTGATTGAGCAGCCGAAAACGACGCTGGATCAGTTGCTGGATATCGTCCAGGGGCCGGATTACCCGACCGAAGCGGAGATCATTACCCCACGTGCGGAAATTCGTAAAATTTACGAAAACGGGCGGGGCTCGGTGCGTATGCGCGCGGTATGGACCAAAGAAGACGGCGCCGTGGTGATCACCGCGCTGCCGCATCAGGTCTCTGGCGCGAAAGTGCTGGAGCAGATTGCTGCGCAGATGCGTAATAAAAAACTGCCGATGGTGGACGACCTGCGCGATGAATCGGATCACGAAAACCCGACGCGTTTAGTGATTGTGCCACGCTCCAACCGTGTGGATATGGAACAGGTGATGAACCATCTGTTCGCCACCACCGATCTGGAAAAAAGCTACCGTATTAACCTGAACATGATCGGTCTGGATGGTCGTCCGGCGGTGAAAAACCTGCTGGAGATCCTCACCGAGTGGCTGGCGTTCCGTCGCGACACGGTGCGTCGTCGTCTGAACTATCGTCTGGAGAAAGTGCTTAAGCGCCTGCATATCCTCGAAGGTCTGCTGGTGGCGTTTCTCAACATCGATGAAGTGATTGAGATTATCCGTAGCGAGGATGAGCCGAAACCCGCGCTGATGTCGCGTTTCGGCATCAGCGAAACCCAGGCGGAAGCGATTCTCGAACTGAAACTGCGTCATCTCGCCAAACTGGAAGAGATGAAAATTCGCGGCGAGCAGGACGAGCTGGAAAAAGAGCGGGATCAGTTGCAGGGCATTCTCGCATCCGAACGCAAAATGAATACCTTGCTGAAAAAAGAGCTACAGGCAGATTCCGATGCCTATGGCGACGATCGCCGTTCTCCGCTGCGTGAGCGCGAAGAAGCTAAAGCGATGAGCGAACACGATATGCTGCCGTCCGAACCGGTGACTATCGTGCTGTCGCAGATGGGCTGGGTGCGCAGCGCCAAAGGTCATGATATTGATGCGCCGGGGCTTAACTATAAAGCGGGCGACAGCTTTAAAGCCGCGGTGAAAGGTAAGAGTAATCAACCGGTGGTGTTTATTGATACCACCGGGCGCAGCTATGCTATTGATCCCATTACGCTTCCGTCGGCGCGTGGGCAGGGCGAGCCGCTGACCGGTAAACTCACGCTGCCGCCGGGGGCGACCGTAGAGCATATGCTGATGGAAGGCGATGACCAGAAACTGCTGATGGCGTCGGATGCGGGCTATGGCTTCGTTTGTACGTTTAACGATCTGGTTGCCCGTAACCGTGCCGGTAAAACATTGATTACACTACCGGAAAATGCGCACGTCATGCCGCCGCTGGTGATTGAAGACGAGCACGATATGCTGCTGGCGATTACCCAGGCCGGACGGATGTTGATGTTTCCGGTAGACTCTCTGCCGCAGCTGTCGAAAGGCAAAGGGAATAAGATCATTAATATCCCCTCTGCGGAAGCGGCGAAAGGCGATGATGGACTGGCGCACCTGTACGTGCTGCCGCCACAAAGCACTCTGACTATCCATGTCGGGAAGCGCAAAATCAAACTGCGCCCTGAAGAGTTACAAAAGGTGGTCGGCGAACGTGGACGCCGTGGCACATTAATGCGCGGCCTGCAGCGTATCGATCGCATTGAGATTGATTCACCGCATCGCGTAAGTCATGGCGACAGCGAAGAGTAAGACAGGGGCACCCGTAAGCCGGACAAGGCATTTAAGCCGCCATCCGGCGCTCTGCCGTTGCCGGATGACGACGCAGTAGCGTCTTATCCGGCCTACGGTTTCAGATCGGATTAACATTAAAATTTCCCGTAAAACCGTTGTTTATTCGTGCATTGCGATTAACAATACGTTTTTCCAGAGAGCCACACTTACCAAAATCCTAACCTGAATTTCAGGTGACGTAGAATGCCGGGCTCTTAGGCCTTCAGAGGTTGTTATGCTATATATTTTTCGTCTTATTATTACCGTTATTTACTCCATTCTGGTCTGTGTTTTCGGTTCTATTTACTGCCTTTTCAGCCCACGTAACCCAAAACACGTGGCGACGTTTGGACATATGTTCGGTCGTCTGGCCCCGCTGTTTGGCCTGAAAGTGGAGTGTCGCAAACCCGCCGACGCGGAAAACTATGGCAATGCTATCTATATTGCTAACCATCAGAATAATTATGATATGGTCACGGCGGCGAATATTGTGCAGCCGCCAACGGTGACGGTGGGGAAAAAAAGCCTGCTTTGGATCCCGTTTTTTGGGCAACTGTACTGGCTGACCGGTAATCTGTTGATTGACCGTAATAACCGCGCCAAAGCGCATAGCACCATTGCGGCAGTGGTTAACCATTTTAAAAAGCGCCGTATTTCTATCTGGATGTTCCCTGAAGGTACGCGTAGCCGGGGACGCGGCCTGCTGCCGTTTAAAACCGGCGCGTTTCATGCGGCTATCGCGGCTGGTGTGCCGATCATTCCTGTCTGCGTTTCCAACACCTCTAACAAAGTCAATCTAAACCGCCTGAACAACGGACTGGTTATTGTGGAAATGCTGCCGCCAGTCGACGTCAGCGAATATGGTAAAGATCAGGTTCGCGAGCTGGCGGCCCACTGCCGTGCGTTAATGGAGCAAAAAATCGCGGAACTTGATAAAGAGGTTGCGGAACGTGAAGCGACCGGTAAGGTTTAAGCAGCCTTACTCTGTTATTGTAGAAATCATTTTTTCAGGCACAACTCTTTAGCCTGTTTTATATGGAGCTTATATGTCATTCAGTCGGCGTCAGTTTCTTCAGGCATCGGGAATCGCACTATGTGCAGGCGCGATTCCCCTCAGGGCGAATGCTGCCGGTCAGCAACAGCCGTTGCCTGTTCCGCCGTTGCTGGAGTCCCGTCGCGGGCAGCCGTTGTTTATGACGCTACAGCGAGCGCACTGGTCCTTTACGCAAGGCACGCGCGCGCCGGTCTGGGGAGTGAACGGTCGTTATCTGGGGCCGACAATCCGCGTCTGGAAAGGCGATGACGTTAAACTTATCTATAGCAACCGCCTGGCGGAAAATGTCTCCATGACGGTTGCTGGTTTACTGGTGCCGGGGCCGCTGATGGGGGGCCCGGCGCGTATGATGTCGCCGAACGCGGACTGGGCGCCGGTGTTGCCGATTCGTCAGAGCGCCGCGACGCTGTGGTATCACGCTAACACGCCTAACCGCACTGCGCAGCAGGTGTATAACGGCCTGGCAGGAATGTGGCTGGTCGAAGACGACATCAGTAAAACGCTGCCCATTCCGAACCATTACGGCGTGGATGATTTTCCCGTCATTATCCAGGATAAACGGCTGGATAACTTTGGGACGCCGGAGTACAGCGAACCGGGAAGCGGTGGTTTTGTTGGCGATACGCTGCTGGTGAACGGCGCGCAAAGCCCCTATGTCGAAGTGTCCCGCGGCTGGGTACGGTTACGGTTGTTGAACGCCTCGAACTCGCGGCGCTATCAGCTTCAGATGAGCGATGGCCGGGCGCTGCATGTGATTTCAGGCGATCAGGGCTTTTTACCTGCGCCGGTTTCCGTCAAACAGTTGTCACTGGCGCCCGGCGAGCGACGTGAAATCCTGGTTGATATGACCAACGGCGACGAAGTCTCGATCACCTGCGGGGAAGCGGCCAGCATAGTCGATCGGATTCGCGGTTTCTTTGAGCCTTCCAGTATTCTGGTTTCTACCCTGGTGCTGACGTTACGGCCAACCGGATTGTTGCCGCTGGTGACCGATAATCTGCCGATGCGTCTGTTGCCGACGGAGATCATGAGCGGCGCGCCTGTCCGCAGTCGGGACATCAGTCTTGGTGACGATCCGGGGATTAACGGCCAACTGTGGGATGTGAATCGCATTGATATTACCGCCCAACAAGGCACCTGGGAGCGCTGGACGGTACGCGCCGATATGCCGCAGTCGTTCCATATTGAGGGCGTCTCTTTCCTGATTCGTAACGTCAACGGCGCTATGCCGTTCCCGGAAGATAGAGGCTGGAAAGATACCGTCTGGGTGGATGGGCAAGTCGAACTGCTGGTCTACTACGGTCAGCCGTCCTGGCCGCACTTCCCGTTCTATTTCAACAGCCAGACGCTGGAAATGGCTGACCGCGGCTCGATTGGGCAAATGCTGGTGAATCCGGCGCCGTAAAGGCGGACCAGAGATATTCGATGAGAATCAGTGAAGAGGGATGGCGGCTGCTGACGTTCTGGATGTTTACTGCAGGCAGTTATCTTATTCTGTTCTTCATTGTTATTTGCCTGGCTTTTTTGTTCCAAACGCCTCGTCGTGTGTTGCTGTGGATTGCTTTGCCACAGATTACGCTGGTTCTTTTGCTATGGTTTGCTGCGGGTGATGAAACGCTTTTCTTCCCGATTGGCGCAGGGTGGATACTGGGGCTTAGTTTATTGCTGGCGCTACTGTTTAGCCACCGATTACGCCAACCACACCACCTTTGGGCCGGGTGCCATGTGGTCGTATTGCTGCTGTTGTTAGCGCACATGGGGGATATTCTCGAGAGGCATCATCGGCGCGATGTCTATCAGGCACAGCAGGCGGCGGAAGAAACGCTGTTACGAAAAATCGATACGACTGATGAACGCGCGTTTTTAAATCATTTGATGTCGCAAGCAATGCAGTCGCAAAACGCAGGGGATTGGTGGACGAATAGGCGGATTGAGCATCTCGCAAACGCATTTCCCCTTTTGATATTGCGGACGGAACTGAAAAAATTTGGTTGGTTTTGGCTATCGACCGGCTTAATCGTCCTGCTGTTGGGGCGTTTGCCTCCTGGTTTATTGGCGATTCTGTACAGGCAAAGCAATATCGGTATCAGCTTTTACAAAACAATCCATTATTGGACCTACTGAATCGTGTTTTTAATGATAGTACGGCTGATGAACAAACTTTTCTGCAACAACAACTTTTGGCGCGAGATATTTGTACCAGTTTGATTAGCGTCGTACCGGAATTATTGACGGACGAACTGTATGCGCAAGCCGTTGCCTTTGATAATAGCAACAAACCGGAACGTTTCTCATGGCAGTTTGAGTTTGATGCGTTTTATCATCAGGAAAAATAGCGGACAATAATGAATTTGGGAAACGGATGGAGTTTGTTGTTGATGATAATATCCACCGTGCTGGGCAATATATATACAATCATCGTATTGGCTATAGTTATTAGTGCGTTTAGCTCGCTGTGTTATCAGAAAGTAGAAACGAGGAATTTGAATTCGGTAGTGAGCGTGGAAAGTAAGGATGCTTTATGGTTGAATCATTTGCATGGATGATGTGGGATTCAGTAATATTGATGAACGCGTGGGGTATTTACGGCGTTATATTATTGAGGTTAATTGTCGGCGCATTTGATTCTTTGCGCTATCGGCGGGTTTTCTTGCGTGTTGTTCTTCCACAGGTGAGCGTTGTCTGTGTAGTGTGGGGAGGATTATTCTGGATCGATTCAAAAAATATTTATATCGTATATTTATTGATATTAGGATTGCTGCCCTCGATAATAATTGCTATTTTTTCTGGTCGAAAGTCTCCGTTTTTTATACTGGAAACTATCGTATGCCATACTATTTTTTTGTTCGCTTTCGTTTATGTGATGGCCGGCCCACAATTATGGCATCACATTGGTGAAGACTGGGATAACTATAAAATTACCCGACTGTTTGAGCGCGCGAAGGGGGATGTTCAGGTTTTGCAGGATGCATCTTGTTATCAATTGGCAAGTGTTTTGACGCTGGCTGCAGAACATCGCGACACACCGGAAAATTTATTACGTTATCTGGCTAAAATACGAGGTATTTCGCCATTTTTGACAGCGGCAGAATCTTGCCCTGAAGCGGCGATCCCGAACGCCGAATTTCTTTATACGCCATTTGTTACCGCTCTTCGCCAACATAACGTACCGATAGTACGCTTTTTTAGCCAGCAACTGGTGGGCGAGACATCTTCCGCCAGAGAGAATCGCAACATTGTTGCCCGTAAAGAAAATCCACTGCTGACGCTTTATCATTCTAACTATATATCACAGTATCGCGAGCAGTACAGACTAGAAATTAGTCAGCTATTGCTGAATATTATGCCAGAACTGTTGAATGATGCTGTCTATATTCATCCCATTATCCAACGTAACACCGAGTTGGTTGCTTATTTTTGGCAGAAACATCCGCCCACTATTCCTCTGCGCAGGCTCGAAGCGATGGTGTTGTTAGCCAACACGGAACCGCTAATAAGCGAGGTAACCCATAATCCAGAAATATTGATCACACCGCCGATTGAGAGGTGGGATCGTGAAAACCTGCTCACTTTCATACTGAGCAATGGCGATCTGGCAATGATTCAATCGCTTATTGATACAAACGTGGTGGACTGGAAACGAGCAATGGAAGACGGAAATAATGAGCCTCTGCATCAGGCCATATTGCGGCTGCGTGGTGGAGCGTTAGAGAACGCATTGCTGATACAGATCATTAAGGCGATGCAAGCGCAGAAAGCGTTATCCAACGAGCAAATCGCCCACTATCTTCCCTGGACACCGACGTTTCCTGCCGCTTTTTTACAGGCTGGGCTTTCCTGTGAGCAATTGCGTGAGGTGTTGAATGCTTCAGTAGCGGGGAGCGAACAAGTACTACACGATACGCGACAAAGGCTGAATGCGCTGTGTCCAGTCGCGAAGTGACTAAAGGAATAGTAAATGGAGTATATTAATCGATGGCTTGGCTCTGAACTGCTGATGTTTTGTATTCTGCCGTGGGGGTATGCCGCTGCGGTGGCATCACTGCTGATCCTGATGTTTTCCAAAAAACGCAGCCGACAGATTTTGCTGTGGGTATTACTACCACAGTGGGCAGTCGTGATATTGCTGTTACTCACGTTGCAGTACACCCAGTTGTTGAGTCAAACAGGCACGGTATGGATGTTGATGCTCCTGTTGCCGATTCTGAGTTGGGCGGGCTTGCTGCCCGCGCTGCTGCTGGGAACCTGGCTGCGCAAGCCGTGGCCCGCATGGCTACTGTGCCATATTGTGTTCATTGGGGTGCTGTGCCCGGTGATGCCGGAGCTGTGGCGTGCTATTAGCCATCAATGGCAACAGCAAAATATTGCGCAGTTGCTCAGGCAGGTTCAGGCAGGCGACTTGGGTCAGTTAGAGAGCATTCATGATAACAGTACGTTGGAACAGACACTGGTTCAGGCGGTAAAAGCGCCAGGCATATCAGAAAAAAGCTTGCGCGCTCTGACTGCACGTGTGGCATCGCCTTTTAGTATTTCGCGGGAAGATGACTATTTCGTTAATGCGCCATTTTTTGTAGCTTTTGAGAGTGGCAATATCACTGCGGTGCGTATTTTTAGCGAGCAGCTCACGGGCGACTCCCCGCAGGCGCAGGCAAATCGCACCATCGTACGGCAGCAAAATCCGCTGACGTATCTCCCCACGCCCCGTTTTAAGCCTGAGGGATTTCGCCAGAATTTTTTTGAGATGGCCGACGTTCTGCTACGGGTCATGCCCGATCTCCTCACCGATGAAGCCTATTCGGGGGCAATACAGCTTCAGGATAAAGAGACACTGGCCTTTTTCTGGCAGCGGCGTGAAGCGCAAAATCCGCTGTATCGCGCATATTATTTCTTGTCGCAGGGGCAAACTAAAGCGCTGCTTGCCCAGATAAAATTGACGCCGCAGGTGCTGGGACAATCGATTTATCCGAATAAAAATCTGCTGGCGTCGCTGTTTAGTGATGCGGATGGCGAGACGCTGCATGCGTTGGTGAAAGGGCAGATGCTGAACTGGCAGCACATCCCTCAGGATAAGTTGACGGACGGCTGGAATTTCCTGATTTCACGCACATTGCATACAGCCTCGAAAGAGGACGCGCTGCCGCCGGATATTCTGGCGGGGATACTGCAAAGTATGCAACAGCAACATACGGCGTTGCCGGAAGCCCTTATTGTAGCCAGCCTTGATTACCAGGATGAAATACATAGCCTGATGACTGCCTACCGGATGGCCTGGTTGGGCTGTAACAAGCTTAACGCAATGATTGATAAGGTGTATCCACCAGAAGATACGCGGCGTACCAATGTGCGTATAAAATTAGCGCAGCAGTGCGCCGATTTAGACTGATATGCCGTGCTCTGATAATTAAAAATTACATTGATTGTTAAGAGAGATACAGGGAGTGGTAAATAATGAAAAATGTTTTTTATTTATATTTATGTGCCTGTTTATCTTCTCAGCTAATGCGGAACTAAAATTCCGCCCTGAGATCGAAAATAAAAAATTTATTTTCAGGGCAAGGTCACAGACTACACGCTTAACGCTTAACGCTTAATGACTTTACCTTTTTCGGTAACAGTCGCGAATCCTTTTATGGCAGCGAAAACGACGATTATACCGCCACTACAGATGAGTGGCTCGGGTTTTACGCTGAGTTGCCCGACGTTCGAAAATGGCAGCGCGTGGTTCCTGACGATTTTTCTACGATGCATGGCGCGCCATGGTGTGACATCCAGTTTTTTGAACAAGAGAATGATCATTCGGTGATTACTGGAAGTGAACATATGCGCTGTATCGATTTTCTCGTGACGCCTAAAAGAAAAGGGCTCATTCCCATGGGGACAAAGGGAACGCTGATGGATTACGGCAGCTATCTTGCTTTCGCATCGCAGATAAAGCGCATTACGCTGGAAGGCCGATTTCCTGAAGCCTCGCGGACCTGGCTTCCTGTAAGAAGCGTGCAAACCAGCGCAACCTCGATAGCCGATCTTAAAATTATGCTTAATGAGATTTATGCTCGCCACGGTTATATTTTCATCCCGGGCGGTGAGATGGAACGGTACTGCCGACAGCAGTCGTGGTATCGCCCACGCTATGCGAACGTTGATTACCTCATTACCGAGACAGAGCACCGTAATATCAAACTCCTCAAAGAGCTGCTTTCTCCTGAGTCACAGCGTAAAAAGGCGCTGTATATTCAGAACACAACCGATTTTTGTGAGGCGCTGAAAGCGAATAATATTAAATATGTCATGGACAATACGGCAGAATACCTTACGACTGGCGCAGATCAGCCAATCAATTTAGAAAAAGTATGGCAAAAATACAGAGACTTAATGATCAATGGCGGCGGAAACTGTCAACACGATATCGAGAGCTATAAGCGCTACTCCTTTTTATACAGCGAACCTTTAGGTATTTATTACAATTCCACTTTTGAGTTTGATGAAGAGAAAGGGAAATATGTTCTCACTTATGTGAACTTTGATTCTTCCTGCAACAAAGAGGGTGACACAATTGAACTGGAAGGTATGATGGTCAAACGCGAGCACGTCATTGAAGATAATCAAGGCCAACACTCGGATAAAGATCTCGAATTAAAAACAATAAACCTTCAGTGTGTGGCTGGTGCCATGACGGATCAACCTGACTGGGATCGCTATGTCCAGCTCATTCTTCCTCCTGAAAAATACAACTATTATCAACGGTTTATAGGGAAGAAAATCACCCTGCGAGGGAAAGTCACGATTGCAGAATCCATGTATCATGTAACGCCGGTACCGCTGAATTTGCTCGAAGAACAAAATCCTATTATCAAAGTAGCAGATATGCCTGCTCGTCCATAAGTACGATAACCGGCGGGGCAGGCAATAGGCCCCGCTACAGAGTGCAGCCTCACCAATCAATTCGATTTCTCTTCCATTCCGGCTTATAATCCCCGACCTTTGATTATTTTTTTGCCAATTTTTTGGAAGCATTATGAGCGCTATCTCCCTGATCCAACCGGATCGCGACCTTTTCTCCTGGCCGCAGTACTGGGCCGCCTGCTTTGGGCCGGCGCCGTTTTTGCCGATGTCACGTGAAGAGATGGATCAACTTGGCTGGGATAGCTGCGACATCATTCTGGTAACCGGAGACGCCTACGTCGACCATCCGAGCTTCGGCATGGCGATTTGCGGTCGTATGCTGGAAGCGCAGGGCTTCCGCGTTGGGATCATCGCCCAGCCGGACTGGAACAGCAAAGACGACTTTATGCGTCTGGGTAAACCGAACCTGTTCTTCGGCGTCACCGCTGGCAACATGGACTCGATGATCAACCGTTACACCGCCGATCGTAAGCTGCGCCATGACGACGCCTATACCCCGGACAACGTCGCGGGCAAACGCCCGGACCGCGCCACGCTGGTCTATACCCAGCGTTGCAAAGAAGCGTGGAAAGATGTCCCGGTGATCCTTGGCGGCATTGAGGCCAGTCTGCGCCGTACCGCGCATTACGACTACTGGTCTGATACTGTGCGTCGTTCAGTGTTAGTCGATTCCAAAGCCGACATGCTGATGTTTGGCAACGGCGAGCGTCCGCTGGTGGAAGTGGCGCACCGTCTGGCCATGGGCGAAACCATCGATCAGATTCGCGACGTGCGTAACACAGCGATTATGGTTAAAGAAGCTCTGCCTGGCTGGAGCGGCGTCGACTCCACTCGTCTGGACACGCCGGGTAAAATCGATCCAATTCCCCATCCCTATGGCGAGGATCTGCCGTGCGCGGATAACAAGCCGGTCGCGCCGAAAAAGCAAGAAGCTAAGGCGATTACCGTGCAGCCGCCGCGTCCGAAGCCGTGGGAAAAAACCTATATCCTGCTGCCATCCTTTGAAAAGGTGAAAGGCGACAAGGTGCTGTACGCCCATGCGTCGCGTATTCTGCATCACGAAACTAACCCTGGCTGCGCGCGGGCGCTGATGCAAAAACACGGCGACCGCTATGTCTGGATCAACCCGCCCGCCATACCGCTCTCCACTGAAGAGATGGATAGCGTGTTTGCGCTGCCGTATCAGCGTGTGCCGCACCCGGCTTACGGCAATGCCCGTATTCCGGCCTATGAGATGATCCGCTTTTCGATCAATATCATGCGCGGCTGCTTTGGCGGCTGCTCTTTCTGCTCGATCACTGAACATGAAGGGCGCATCATTCAGAGCCGCTCGGAAGACTCTATCATCAACGAGATCGAAGCGATCCGCGACACGGTGCCGGGGTTTACCGGCGTGATCTCCGATCTGGGCGGTCCTACCGCGAACATGTATATGCTGCGCTGTAAGTCGCCGCGTGCGGAGCAGACCTGTCGTCGCCTGTCGTGCGTCTATCCGGATATCTGTCCGCATATGGATACTGACCATACGCCGACGATCAATCTTTATCGCCGCGCCCGCGAGCTGAAAGGCATTAAGAAAATCTTAATTGCCTCCGGCGTGCGCTACGACATCGCCGTAGAAGATCCTCGCTACATTAAAGAGCTGGCGAGTCATCATGTGGGCGGTTATCTGAAGATTGCGCCGGAGCATACTGAAGAAGGTCCGCTGTCGAAAATGATGAAGCCGGGTATGGGCAGCTACGATCGCTTTAAAGAGTTATTTGACCTTTACTCTAAACAGGCCGGAAAAGAGCAGTATCTGATCCCGTATTTTATCTCCGCGCATCCGGGCACGCGGGACGAGGATATGGTGAATCTGGCGCTGTGGCTCAAGCGCCACCGCTTCCGTTTGGATCAGGTGCAGAACTTCTACCCGTCGCCGTTGGCGAATTCGACCACCATGTATTACACCGGTAAAAACCCGCTGGGTAAAATTGGTTATAAGAGTGAAGATGTGGTGGTGCCGAAGGGAGACAGGCAACGTCGCCTGCATAAGGCGCTGCTGCGTTATCACGATCCGGCGAACTGGCCGCTGATTCGCCAGGCGCTGGAAGCGATGGGGAAAAAGCATTTGATTGGCGGTCGCCGTGAGTGTCTGGTGCCTGCGCCGACCATTGAAGAGATGCGCGAAGCGCGTCGCCAGAACCGCAACACGCGCCCGGCGCTGACCAAACATACGCCAGTGGAACATCAGCGGCAGACGCCTGCGGGAGCAAAGAAAGCACCGGTTGCGCCATCTCGTCCTGTGAATGCAGGTGCGAAGAAGCGCGCTAAAACGTCAGCAGGTCGTTAAGAAGGTTATCCCGGCAGCGTTAATGCTGCCGGGAGATTTATCTGCAATACCTGTTCCTGGCATTGCCAGACGATGTTGCCGTCAACCATCGTCAGCAGCACCTGGCTATTGCCGATATCCTCATGCGGCACCGAGAAAATGTCCCTGTCCAGCACCTGAAAATCGGCGACTTTTCCCACTTCGATAGAGCCGCGAACCTGTTCCTGAAACTCCTGATACGCCGCATTGATGGTGTACATCCGCACGCCGTCCGCCACGCTTATCGCCAGCTCTGGCCGGATAATCTTGCCGCTGGACGCCGATTTGCGCGTGACCGCCGCCTGCACCATTTGCCGCCAGTTGACGAGATCCATAATACCGTCGGAGCCGCCCGCCACCGTAACGCCAAGGTCGATGATATCTTTCAGCCCCTTGCCGATTTCGCCTTTGATTCCGCAGACCTGCGCCCGGCGCTCGTAGTCGTATGCCGATCCTCCGGGGGAGGGTTGTTCAGACAGGATAATGCCGTATTTTGCCGCCTTGACGAAATCTTCGCGATCCCCCATTGAGCCATGCAGCACATAGTGGCGGCGCTGCGGGCCAGGGCAGGTTTGAATGGCGTTAATGAAGCCGTCGATGGTGACCTTTACCGCTTTATCGCCGACCGCGTGAACGGCCAACTGGTAGCCGCGCTGATGCGCCAGCAGGGCCATTTTATGGAATTCCTGAATTTGTTCTTCTTCGCTGGCCATTGGGCCGCAAAATACCGAACGGCCAGCCCAACCCGGCCTGTCGGCGTAATCCTGATTCATCCACGCCGTGTGCGACATCGGCACGCCGTCGCAGAATATCTTCACGCTGTGGCAGTCCAGCCAGTTTTTATCGGGAAATTCCGGTAGCCCGCTGGCGTCCAGCGTGTGTTTTAAAATTTCATAAGACTGAACGCCTTTATCGGCGGCATAAAAGGCGATAGAGACGCGCGCCGTGAGCTTTTTTTCTTCCAGTAGCTGGCGGTAAGCGGCAATGCCGGATACGCCAGCGGCGCCCGTCTCGCCCGGCCCCATAGCGCCCTCCGTATAGCTGGCATAGCCTTCGCGGTTCATAAAGCGTTGGGCCGCGATAATGTTTTCTTTTAGTTCTTCCACCGTCGGGCGCGGCATGGCTTGTGTAATCAATTGCAGCGCCGGGATATCCAGAAAGTTGCCGTCCGGTTCGCCGTCTGGCGTTTTACCAATGTATCCGCCGATGGGATCTTGCGTCTCGCGGGTGATGCCGACGATCTCCAGCGCGTTGCTGTTGACGAGACAGGAGTGACCATCCCAGAGGGCCAGAAAGGCAGGGTGGTTGGGCGTCGCGCTGTCGATGTCATGACGCGTCAGCGGGCGGCGGCTGTCGATGATGGCAGGGTTGAAGCCGCAGGCGTGGATCCACTGGCCGGGAGGTGTTGTTGCCGCTCGCTCGCGCAGCAGCGCTAAAAGCGCCTCCAGCGTGCGTGCCGTGCTGCAATTAACGCATTTCCAGCTCGCCGCCAGCCAGCTAATATGTACATGGGCATCGTGGGCGGCGGGCAGAATCAACTTGCCCTGCAGATCAATAATCTGCGTGTCGGGGCCGATATGCGTTTTTATCTCTTCGTCTTCGCCGACGTTGATGATCCAGCCGTTTTTCACCGCGATGGCGCGGGTGAAACGAAAATGACGATCGACTGTCGCCACTTTGCCGTTAATCAATACGGTATCTGCAACGGTCATCGTTTTCTCCTGTGTTTGTTGGCGGGAAATCTCCGTACCAGCGTAATCTGTTGCATTGCTTTTAGCAGGCTCCCGCCATCCGGGCGGATAAAGTCTTCAATCTCCCACTGGCCCTGCGTGCGGTGAAGCAATAAATCCTGCGCTTTCGTTGACGAATCGGTCAGCGTAAAACGGACATGGATACGTGCGCGATCGTTATTCTCTTCAATCACCTGAATGCTATTCAATCTGGAAAATTGCGGTTCTTTGCCAAAAAATATCGGATTAACAAACAGACATAACTTATCGGTTTCCATTTCCGTATCCTGATCGTTATCAGATCCGACGGTTATAGGGGCGTCGGCAAGAAAGGCGTTACGATACGCAGATGACGTCGTCCAGCGCCACGGCCAGGCAAAATAGCTAAGGCGGCCAAGTGTAGGAACATCATTATTTTTATATGCTGTCTGAGAATAATCATTTACCGCCTGGCGATACTGTGCGGAAACAACCCATGTCCACGGCCAGCTATAATCATCCAGACGGTTGAAAAGTTCACGGACAAAATTTTGTGGGCGCTCTCTTTGCAGCGATCGCAGCGACGCAAGGTTTTTCTGATTTTCGCTATTAATTGCCAGCCAGAGACTGCCTTGCGGGCTGATAATATCGTCAATAAGCCAGCGGTCGCCTTCGGCGATCAGTTTCAGCGTTTGTGTGATGGCTTCCGGAGAGTCTTTGAAAGGGCGAAACTGTACGGTGGCGTCAGCATGAGAGACATCCGTCTGATGAATGGTTATGTTTTCCAAAACCAAGTGGTCATATTCCTGGCAGCCACAAAGCGGATCGGAGTCCAGCCAGCCAATATCGCCCGGTAAGGTCAACCGATCGTTCAGGAGAATGACGTTTTTCATCCGCGTGGAAATAAGCGATTTTTCCGTTGTATCACCAAAATAGAGGGAATCAGATTCTATTTCATAGCTATGGTAAATCTGTCTGACCGTCTGCTCTGGCGATAACGGCGGCGTTTGCGCCAGCGCGGGAATCGTCAAAAAAAAACTGAGCAAGAGGAATATATGCTTCATTGGGCGTTTCCTTATTCCCGGTTTAATCCATCCGATCTGAGTCTGTAAGCGGTATTATTTTTTACTCTTTTGTTTAGCCATTTCGGCCTCGAGTTCTTTAATATCTTGCTGCCTTTTACGTTCATTTTCCGCCCGCGTTGCTACGCGCTCGTAGCGTGTGATATCGGTAATGCCACCGGGCCACGCGCCGAAATGGCCGTTCATGTCCATATCGAACGTTCCCGCGATCATCACATAATCGCCGTTAAGCTGACGCGCTTTGGCGAGGGTAATGACCGGGTTAGGAAAGCCAATATCCAGCCACAGGCTATTGCCGTCAACGTTATTTAACCAGGCGTCTTTATCAAGGAATAGCGCGTTACCTTCAAATTCGATATTTCCGACGCCGATGACCACTATTTTTTGCAGATGGTATTTTTCTGGATTGGCCAGCAAGGCCGCCATAGATATCGGCCAGGAGAATGAATCTCTCCCCGGTTCAGCACTTGTCGCCGTACTTTTTATCCTCGTATCTTCACGGATTTCACTGCGCAGACTTTTGGGGAGTTCGCTTCCGTCGTCGGTATCTTCCACTAACCAGAGTTCGCTGTCGCGATCGCGAACCAGCGTTAGCCCTAACAAGCGATGAGCGCCGACGTTCTCTTTATTAAGCGTCAGTTGTACCAGAGCATGAATACGTCCGGCATTCAGCGGCGTGGTATCAATCAATTCGGCGGAGACAAACATCTCGTCCTGACAGCGGCAAAGAAGATTATTGCTCAGCCAGGGCGTTGTACCTCCCTTTGTCACATTGGCATTCGTCCGTAAATCGACGATAAATCCCCCTGACAATATTTTGTCGCTATTTTCCACCAGCGGCTGATACAGTCGGGTAATCGCCTGCGCCGGGGATTCTCCGGCAAACACCGCAGTACTAAATAGCAGAAGAAGCAGAGGCAACAACCCTGTTGACCACGCTTTCATGATGACATCCCTGATGAAGAGGCGGAGTTGTAAATATTAACAAGTGAGGGCTAACGGGGGAAATTGATGATTTCCGAAAAGCCCGACAATTGTCGGGCCGGAAGAGACGATTAACCGCTCAATTATCTTCGCGACTGAGTTTAATAAAGACCCAGCACTTTCCACCATGCGAGGCCGACTGTCAAAAAGACCGCCTGATTAAAGAGACTGATGATAAATCCCGTTCGCCACCAGACGCCCGTCGGTACATAGCCGGCGCCAAATAGAATGGGGCCGCGTGCGTGGGTATACTGCGTAAGAGAGCAGTACAGGCTGCTGGTAAACGCCAGCATAAGCGCCATCGGCGCCGCCGGTATATTCAGATGCAGACCTACGCCCAGAAACACCGCATACAGCGCGGCGATTTGCGCGTTACCGCTGGCGAAAAAATAGTGGGTATAAAAATAGGCTGCGTTAAGCAGCAGCAGGATGATTATCCAACTGGTTCCATGCATCGTACTGCCGATGCTGTCGCCAATCAGGTTGCCAAACCAGCTGGTGAATCCTAGCTTCTTCAACTGGTTAGCCATCATCAGCAGCGCGGCAAACCAAATCAACGTATCCCAGGCGCCTTTTTCGCTTTTAACGTCTTCCCAGGTGAGCACGCCGCTCAGTAATAAAATCGAGAGACCGACAAAAGAGGCCGTCGTGGCATCCACGCCGAGCGAGCTGCCAAAAATCCATAGCACCAGCAACACGCCGACGGTCGCCAGCATGAGCCACTCGCCGCGCGCCATACTGCCCATTTGCGCCAGCTCTTTGCGCGCCAGATCCGGCGCATCCGGCGTATGTTTAATTTCCGGACGGGTCAGCCAGTAGACCAGCAGCGGGACGATAAGAAAAGAGACCAGGCAAGGCAGGAGCGCGGCGATAAACCAGCTTCCCCAGCTCAACGTAACGCCGGCGTTCGCCGCCAGTTTTACCGCCAGCAGGTTACCCGTATAACCGGTCATAAACAGTGCGGCGGTGACGTCGTTAACATTGCCAATACAGGTGATCAGAAAGGTGCCGATTTTGCTGCGAGACTCATCTTCCGGATGTGAATCAAAGCTGCGCGCCAGCGAGTCGGCGATCGGGTAAATCACGCCGCCGCAGCGCGCGGTGTTACTGGGCATCGCGGGGGAGAGGATCAGATCGGCAAACGCCAGGCCATAAGCCAGGCCCAGCGTTCGTTTACCTAACAGACGGATCATTTGTAGGGCGATACGCCGACCCAGCCCGGTTTTGATAAACCCACGGGCAATCATAAAGGCGACGACGATAAGCCAGATTAGCGAACTGTTCAGCTCGCTCAACGCCGTGGTAATCGCGCCGCTGGCCGTTTTGTCGCCGGCAGCATAGGCGAGCGCAAAGACGGTGATGCCGATAATACCGACCGCGCCAATAGGCAGCACTTTCGCCACGATAGAGGCGATCGTCGCGACAAAAATAATCGCGGAATGCCAGGCCGGCGCGCTTAACCCGGAAGGGGGCGTTAGCTGCCACAGTCCGGCGGCGATAATCAGAATAAGAATGAATGGGAGCCATTTGACGCCCTGAGATTTTTTTTCCGCCACAATCGCACATCCATAAATATTTTATATGTATTAAGTAAATTGATAATAATTATGAATAAATATTCACAAAATCAGAATAATTCTGCGCTTGTGTGTGGGGGAAATATACTGTTAAATGCGCGTAATTGTTTCTTAATATTTCGGAATGCAAAAAAGCCCGACGATATCGTCGGGCATGACGTGCGATAAATCCGGCTTAACCGCCGAACTGATCCGGATCGGGGCCGAGGCGTTTTCCTTGATCCAGTTTTGCGATCTCGCCTAATTCATCTTTATCGAGACGGAAATCCCAGACAGCAAAGTTTTCCGCGATACGGGAAGGGGTGACGGATTTTGGAATGACGACCAGCCCGCAGTCCAGATGCCAGCGAATAACAATCTGGGCGGGCGTTTTGCCGTATTTATCCGCCAGTTCGCGAATCACTTTCTGATCGAATACGCCTTCGCCGCCCTGTGCCAGCGGGCTCCAGGACTCGGTCTGGATTTTATGCGTTGCATTCCACGCATGTAGCTGGCGCTGTTGCATCAAGGGGTGAAGCTCGATCTGGTTGATCACAGGGGTAACGCCGGTTTCATCGATCAGACGCTGGAGGTGATGGATCTGAAAGTTACAGACCCCGATACTTTTTACCAGCCCCTCTTTTTGCAGCGCGATCATGCCCTTCCAGGCGTCAACATAGTGATCGATAGCCGGTACGGGCCAGTGCATCAGATAGAGATCGAGATAATCAAGCTGCAGTTTTTTCAGACTCTCCTGCAGGGCTTCGCGGGGACGTTTTTGATCGTCATTCCACAACTTGGTGGTGATAAACAGCTCTTCCCGCGCCACGCTCGCTGCTTTTAGCGCTTTGCCGACGCCTTCTTCATTCTGATATGCTGTGGCGGTATCAATCGATCGATAGCCCACCTCCAGCGCTTTATGAATCGCCGCGATCACCTCTTCATTGCTTGCTTTCCAGACTCCCAGCCCAAGTTGTGGCATTACGTTGCCATCCTGTAGCCTGATAATGGTTGGATTAGCCATGATGTGTTCCTCTTTTAATTGGCTCGCCGGAGTCGGGTCCGGCGAGACTAAGTGACTTAAGTCTGGACGAAATGGCCAAAAACGAAAGTCAGAGGCGAAAAAACCTTAGCGCGCCGCTTCATAAATCCGACGGCTGACATCCAGCGTAATATCCTGATTTTCACCTAAATTTGTGCATCCATGCGCCTCAAGTTTGGCCAGTAGCGCCGGAATAGCGCTGCCATCCAGGCCGTAATCGGACAGGCGGGTAGGCACGCCCATCTGTTCGAAGAAACGGCGGGTGGCGGCAATGGCGGCATCAATACGCTCGTCGTCGGAACCGTCGGTGATATTCCATACACGTTCAGCATATTGCAGGAGTTTTGCGCGTTTAACGTCTCGTTTTTCGTTCCATAGCGCAGGCAGAATGATAGCCAGCGTCTGGGCATGATCGAGACCGTGCATCGCCGTAAGCTCATGACCCAGCATATGCGTCGCCCAGTCCTGTGGAACACCAGCGCCAATCAGGCCATTCAACGCCTGAGTAGCGGCCCACATCACATTAGCGCGGACGTCATAGTTTTCAGGCTCTTGCAGCGCTTTGGGACCTTCTTCGATCAGTGTGAGTAAAATACCTTCGGCGAAACGATCCTGAATTTTGCCGTTAACCGGGTAAGTGACGTACTGCTCAACGGTATGGACGAAAGCATCCACGACGCCGTTCGCAACCTGGCGCGGCGGCAATGTATAGGTGTAGACCGGATCCAGTACGGCAAACACCGGTTGCACGAACGAGGAGTGGAAGGCCTGTTTGTCGCCAGTGGTTTTACGGGAAATGACTGCGCCGGCGTTCGATTCTGAGCCGGTTGCCGGTAGGGTCAGCACAGACCCCATCGGGATTGCGCTACGAATCTCAGTACCGCCGGTTTCCAGAATGTGCCACGGATCGACGTCGTTCGTATACTGCGCCGCTGCGGCGATAAATTTGGTGCCGTCCAGTACGGAACCGCCGCCAACGGCCAGCAGGAAGGTAATATTTTCGTCGCGCACAAGCTGCACGGCCTTCATCAGCGTTTCATAGGACGGGTTCGGTTCAATACCGCCAAACTCCCGAACATCCAGTCCTTTTAACGCTTCCTGAACTTGCGCCAGTACGCCGGTCTTTTTCACGCTACCACCGCCATAGGTAATCAGCACGCGGGCGTCCTGCGGGATCTGATCTCGGAGATCGACGATAGCGCCTTTACCAAACAGAATGCGGGTAGGGGTATGTAATTTGAAATTGTTCATTGCTCATTCCCTTATGTGGGTAAAAAGAGGGCAGGCGGCTGTCTGCCTGATGGTCATCATTGTGGTCTTGTGAGGGATGTCTCTCAATGCACATTTCTGCCAATGTTTTGCCTATTTCTCCAGAATGCTGGAGAAAATCGCTAAAAATGCGCACAATCCAGCGGAGTGGATTTGATGAAAAAATGGCGCGTTATGAATCGTGAAGCAATTTGCTTACAGTTGGCGGATAAAATTAATCATTTAAAAAATAATGATAAAATAATCAGCGAGCGGCTGGCGGGCATTCGTCTGTTGTATGGTGTTGAACCGGGGCCGCGCACGCCGGTCATGTATCAGCCTGGCATCATATTTCTCTTTTCCGGCCATAAAATTGGCTATATTAACAAGCGCAAGTTTCGTTATGACGCTAATGAATATCTTTTACTGACCGTGCCGCTTCCTTTTGAATGCGAGACCTGGGCGACGCCGGAGGTACCGCTGGCCGGCATTCGGCTCGACATTGATGTGCTGCAACTGCAAGAGTTGCTCATGGACATTGGCGAAGATGAGCGTTTCCAGTTGCCGATGGCGGCCAGTGGGATTAACTCCGCCACGCTGTCGGACGAGATTTTATGCGCGGTGGAAAGATTGCTGGATGTGATGGAGCGCCCGCTGGATGCGCGGATTCTGGGAAAACAGATTATTCGCGAAATTCTTTATCATGTGCTGATGGGGCCGCGCGGCGGGGCGCTGCTTGCACTGGTTAGTCGCCAGACGCACTTTAGCCTGATCAGTCGCGTACTTAAACAGATCGAAATGAAATACACCGAGAACCTGAATGTTGAGCAACTGGCGGCAGAAGCGAACATGAGCGTGTCGGCGTTTCACCATAATTTTAAGGCGGTCACCAGCACCTCGCCGTTGCAGTATTTAAAAAGCTACCGACTGCATAAAGCGCGGATGATGATGATTCACGACGGTATGAAGGCCAGCGCCGCGGCGATGCGGGTCGGCTATGAGAGCGCATCGCAGTTTAGCCGGGAGTTTAAACGTTATTTTGGCGTTACGCCGGGCGAAGATGCGGCAAGAATGCGGACAATGCAAGGGAGCTAAGTGGGGCATCCCGCCACGGCTCAACGAAGCGTAACCGGGCCATCCTGGCCGATTATGAATACGTCAGGCGTTACAGTATTTCTTTTTAATCACCACGACCAGCGTACCTAACAGCCCGGCGACCAGTAGCGCGACGGGAAGGATCATTAAAAATGTCATTACCTGGTCTTCATGGCGCTTAACAAACGGGATCATACTGAGCGCGTAGCCGAAGCTGGTCACGACAGTTACCCACAGCAGGCCGCTTAACCAGTTAAAAAACTGAAACCGGCGGTTGGACAGGCCGGAAATACCCGCCATTGTTGGCAGCAGAGTGCGGACAAACGCCAGAAAGCGCCCGGCAAGCAACGCTAACAAACCATGACGGTCAAACATGCAGGTGGCGCGCTGATGATATTTTGCCGGAAGCTGCGCCAGCCAGCCTTTGACGGTACGCGTATTACCGAGCCAGCGTCCCTGGATATAACTAAGCCAGCAGCCGAGACTGGCCGCGGCGGTGAGAATGCCAATCGTCGGCAAAAAATGCATCACATCCTGGGCGATCAACGCGCCTGCCAGTAGCAGCAGACTATCGCCGGGTAAGAACGACGCTGGCAGCAGACCGTTTTCTAAAAATAGCGTGGCGAACATGACAAAGTAGACGACGCTAACAACGTGTGGATTCGCCAGCGCGGCAAAATCATGTTGCCAGAGCGCAGCGATAATATCTTGAATGACAGCCATGAACTTTCCTGTGGAACAGCATTTACGCTTTTATCCACCTATTGTACTCCTGAATCGTCCGGGATGCCTTGATCCCGGACGCAACAAACGCAGACTTTTCGACGGAAATTGTCTGCATATATGTCCATCCACGGCAACTTTACACAATTCTGGCGAAGCCGGCGGCTAAATCAGCGATCAAATCATCAACATTCTCTAAACCAATATGCACCCGGACCAGCGTACCGGTAAAATCTACGCCGCCTGCGGGACGAATCGCGGCGATCTGTTCCGGCTGATTAGCAATTATCAGCGATTCGTAGCCTCCCCAGGAGTAGGCCATACTGAACAGCGAAAAGTTATCCAGATAGGCTGATAATTCTGCCTCGGTCAGCTTTTTATTGAGCACAAAGGAGAACAGACCGCTGCTGCCTGTAAAGTCTCGTTTCCAGAACGCATGACCTTTGCTACCCGGCAGGGCCGGATGATTAACGCGCGCGACCTGAGGATGGTTCGCCAGCCATGCGGCGATTTTGAGGCTGCTTTCTTGATGCTGGCGCAGTCGGACGCCGAGCGTGCGCAGACCGCGGCTGGTCATATAAGCCGTGTCGGCGTCGAGCATTTGCCCCATCAGATAGGCGTTTTCCCGCAATTGTTCCCAGCAGCGCGCATTTGCAACGGCAGTGCCGACCATCGCGTCAGAATGACCAATCAGATATTTAGTGCCCGCCTGGATAGAGATATCAATATCGAATTCCAGCGCTTTGAACAGAACGCCAGCCGCCCAGGTATTATCAATCATGATGACGGTTTCTGGCGCGACGCGTCTGACCGCACTGACAATGGTCGGAATATCATGTACTTCCATGGTAATAGAACCGGGTGATTCCAGAAAAACGACTTTCGTGTTCGGCTGAATATGTTGCGTGATATCCGCGCCGATGAGCGGGTCGAACCAGCTTGTCGTCACGCCCAGTTTGCCGAGAATTTTGCTGCAGAAATCCTGGCTGGGTTCATAGGCTGTATTGGTCATCAGGATGTGGTCGCCCTGCTCAACGAATGCCAGAATGGTGTTGGCGACCGCCGCCGCGCCGCACGGGAAGAGCGCGCATCCGGCGCCGCCTTCCAGTTCACACATGGCTTCCTGGAGCGAAAAGTGGGTCAGCGTTCCCCGGCGTCCGTAAAATAATTCGCCGTTGGCGCGATTGCGGGTAGCGTGTTTTTTGGCCTCGACGGTGTCAAACACCAGTGAAGAAGCGCGTTGAATCACACTATTCACTGAGCCAAGCGTGTATTTTTTGCTGCGTCCTGCGTTTACCAGTTTGGTATCCAGCTGTTTATCCGTCATGTTGCGTTTCCTGATTTTAACCGTCTGGATGTCTAAACTAGCATGAATATAACCATCTGCACCCTGGCGACGTGTGATACAGATGAAAATTTTGCCAAAATAAAAACAGGTGGCTTTTTTAATGCGTAAGCGCAAAGAAAAAGCATTAAAGGTGCGGCAGTATGTAAATAGTAATGAGAACGACTATCAATTCGACGTCGTTTTGATATTATTATGCTCAGATTTTGTGATTTGCGTCCTGGAGATACAGAGTGGGTAATAATTTGATGCAGACGGATCTCTCCGTCTGGGGTATGTATCAGCACGCCGATATTGTCGTGAAGTGCGTGATGATTGGTCTGATTCTGGCGTCAGTCGTCACCTGGGCTATCTTCTTCAGTAAAAGCGTTGAATTTTTCACGCAAAAGCGCCGCTTAAAGCGCGAACAACTGCAATTAGCCGATGTGCGCTCTTTAGATCAGGCTTCCGACATTGCGGCAGGTTTCAGCGCAAAAAGCCTCAGCGCACAGCTCATCAATGAAGCGCAGAATGAACTGGAACTCTCTCAGGGCAGCGAAGATAACGAAGGGATTAAAGAACGTACCGGCTTCCGTCTGGAACGTCGCGTCGCGGCAGCTGGCCGCTACATGGGACGAGGCAACGGTTATCTGGCGACGATCGGCGCCATTTCCCCCTTCGTCGGGTTGTTTGGCACCGTATGGGGCATTATGAATAGCTTCATCGGTATTGCGCAAACGCAGACCACCAATCTGGCGGTGGTCGCTCCTGGTATTGCGGAAGCGCTGCTGGCGACGGCGATCGGGCTGGTAGCCGCGATCCCGGCGGTCGTCATTTACAACATCTTCGCACGTCAGATAGGCAGTTACAAAGCGACGCTGGGCGACATGGCGGCGCAGGTATTGTTGCTGCAGAGCCGCGATCTCGATCTGAATGCGAGCGCCAGTGCGCAGCCGGTACGCGCCGCGCAGAAATTACGGGTAGGGTAATGCGCCATGGCAATGCGTCTTAACGAGAACCTGGATGACAACGGCGAAATGCATGAAATCAACGTGACGCCGTTTATCGATGTCATGTTGGTTTTGCTGATTATCTTTATGGTGGCTGCGCCGCTGGCGACGGTGGACGTCAAGGTGAATCTGCCCGCTTCTACCAGTACGCCACAGCCGCGTCCGGAAAAACCGGTTTATCTGTCGGTGAAAGCGGATAACACCATGTTTATCGGTAACGATCCGGTGACGGATGATACGATGATTGCCGAGCTAACGGCCCTGACGGAAGGGAAAAAGGATACTACGATTTTCTTCCGCGCGGATAAAACCGTAGAGTATGAAACTCTGATGAAAGTGATGGATATGCTGCATCAGGCGGGCTATCTCAAGATTGGTCTGGTCGGCGAAGAGACCGCGAAAGCGAAATAAGTATTCTGCTGACGCTGTAGGCCGGGTAAGGCGAAGTCGCCACCCGGCTTTTTTATTGCTTAAAGTGGCGCTTTGCTTAACAGAAGTGCGCCATCTTAATCGACTTCATGCGTTAGCCTAAATGTTCCCCGCCGCACACGCCGTGCACTTCTGCGGTAACGTAACTGGATTCCTGGCTTGCCAGATAAACATACACCGGCGCCAGCTCTGCCGGTTGGCCGGCCCGCTTCATTGGCGTTTGCTGACCAAACTGCGGAATTTTATCCTGGGTTTGACCGCCGGAAATTTGCAGCGCTGTCCAGATAGGGCCAGGCGCGACAATATTCACACGAATTCCTTTTTCCGCCACCTGTTTCGCCAGGCCACGGCTGTAATTGAGGATTGCCGCCTTGGTTGCCGCATAATCCAGCAGGTGCGGACTGGGCTGATACGCCTGGATAGACGACGTTGTGATAATACTGGCACCTTTTGGCAGCAGCGGAATCGCTTCCTGGGTTATCCAGAACAGGGCAAAAACGTTAACGGCGAAGGTTTGCTGAAATTGCTCGCTGGTCAGATCTTTTATCTCCGGGATTGCCGTCTGTTTACCGGCCACCAGCGCCAGAATGTCCAGCCCGCCCAGCGCTTCACGCGCCTTATGGACCAGCGAACGGGCGAACGATTCGTCGCTAAGATCGCCTGGCAATAACACCGCTTTACGGCCGCACTCCTCAATCAGCGCTTTAACCTGCTGGGCGTCCTCTTCTTCCGCTGGCAGATAGTTGATCGCGACATCTGCGCCTTCACGCGCGTAAGCGATAGCGGCAGCGCGCCCAATCCCGGAGTCGCCCCCTGTCACCAGCGCCTTACGATCTTTAAGGCGACCACTGCCGACATAACTTTTTTCGCCACAGTCAGGAACAGGCGTCATTTTCGCCTGGACGCCGGGCGCCGGCTGTTTTTGCTTAGGATACTCGCCGGTGTAATACTGCGTGGTAGGGTCGTATAGATGAGACATTGAGCTTCTCCCTTCAGGTTGAACACCCTTTAAGCGTAGACACTTTTACTACCGTAAGAGGGAGAATCAGAACGATCCTTATGCTTCGCCCGTATTTACAACAGAGTTAACTAGCCATGAAGGTTATTTTTCTTGCCGTGCGACGGTGGCGACGTTGCGCGTCCGGTAGTCGCCATCAGAAAGCTTACGCGTCAGACGTAAGGTTGCCGCCTCGCAAGCCAGCAGATGCTGCCAGTCACTTTCAAGACGAGACATAATTTTGTCTCGTAATTCAGGATGCTGCTCGATAATGGCATTGATGGTCGCGCCATAAATCTCCTCTTTGACCTGTAACGCATACATCTCCCGTCGGTTTTGCCACTTCAGGCGCACTAACGCCGCCGGTATGGATACCACCTCCTGCGTTACCTTTTCCAGGGTGGCATTTTTACTGGCGATTAGCGCTGCAAGATTTTGCTTTAAGATAAATTCATCACTTTTATGGTTGTCTAAAGCCAAATAAACGTTATTGTCTTCAACTTCTTTCATCTTTATCTTCCAGTGAATAAAATAGCGGCATATTGGTTTCGCGAGTGATTAAATTAAGCCAAATGGCATTGCCTTTTTCATTTATCATTGCGGTTTTATCCGCCAGTATTTTACTTAGCGTTTGGGCATCAATATCGCCTTCTGCCTGTAGTGCGTTTATCAGGCGGGCAAACGTTTCAATTTTAGCCACACAATACAGACGTTCTTTAATATGACGGTCGCGTTCTTCAAATAATACGTTTCTGTGTTGTCCGGCAGCGTTAGCGCTAATTAAAATATCGGGCTCGAAATCGCTGAGTTTTGTCTTTCCCTTAGGCAAATTTTTACTGTTTTCTGTGGCTTCAGGGGGCGGCGATGACAGGCGAAAATGAGAGGAAACCAGATGCTCAGGAAGCATGACTAAATATCCTTTACGATCAGTGGTATACTATTTTTAATAGTGTAGGTTTCGTTGACAATAACATGGCGTAATTTTAAAATCAAAAAAAATGGAGCCTGCTATGAACAGTATTTTTTATTCTGTTATTATATTGCTATTACTGACCGGCGCGATACTCTTCCTGATGTGGGAGGTTAATAAAAAACGTCCTGGTGGAAAAGTCGTAAATTTAAATCAAACTGAACCCATGACAAAGGAAGAGGGCGAAGATCATTTCTCAGTATTAATGAATTCGATAACGCCGGTATGGTACTGGCGCGTTAACCATGAATATATCGATTTCCTTCATGCAACGATAAAACGAATGACAATGACTGAGTTGAATGAAACGCCAGGATTATTTGACGCACAGCGTCGTTGCAGCGACCTTAACTCTGCCGTTTATAAGTATTACGACAATATTAAGAAGCGTTGTCTGAACGGAGAAAAGGTGCCGTATTCGGATTTGGACGTCCTTAATTTACGCCAGTGTTTTCGTGAGTTCAGTCTTGAAGCCTACCCGGCGTTGGTCGCGCTGGTATGGCCGGAATATCAGCGCCCACAGGTTAAACCGGATGAGATTTAGAGCCTATCCCATTAGGGCTATTTTACTTGCCATTTTGGACCTGGGCAGTGCTCGCCAAAACGCGTTAGCGTTTTGAACGCCGCTAGCGGCGGCCCGAAGGGCGAGCGTAGCGAGTCAAACCTCACGTACTACGTGTACGCTCCGGTTTTTGCGCGCTGTCCGTGTCCAAACTGGCTGCGCCAATAACGCCTGGTGGGATAGGCTCTTAACTGCATGTTGATCTGATGTTGCATGGTTGAGATATACTGTTGCTGGTTTTAGTTACCTGACAGGTCCCTATGGAACGCTTTCTTGAAAATGTAATGTATGCGTCTCGCTGGCTGCTCGCGCCGGTGTATTTTGGCCTCTCTTTGGCGCTGATCGCTTTAGCGCTAAAATTTTTCCAGGAAATTCTACACGTTCTGCCGAACGTTTTTGCCCTGGCGGAGGCCGATCTGATCCTGGTGCTGTTATCGCTGGTTGATATGACGCTGGTTGGCGGATTGCTGGTAATGGTCATGTTCTCCGGGTATGAAAACTTTGTCTCTCAGCTGGATATCTCTGCGGGCAAGGAGAAGCTGAACTGGCTGGGGAAAATGGATGCGACTTCGCTAAAAAATAAGGTGGCGGCATCGATAGTCGCTATCTCTTCCATTCACCTGTTACGCGTGTTTATGGACGCGAAAAACGTCCCGGATAACAAATTAATGTGGTATGTCATCATCCATCTGACCTTTGTCCTGTCGGCATTCGTGATGGGCTATCTGGACAGATTGACGCGGCATAACCATTGAGCCGCCGTCAACGGCGGGGCAGTCGGGCAAAGGACGCTGAGCCCGGCTGTAAAACCGCGCTTCTTTAACGGCGGATAACCATCTCCCTGCAGTCTTACGCAATATTTTTACTACATCTATTCATTTACCCAGTAATAAGACTAAAAGATTTTCTCTGCGTTCACAGATATATAACATCTGCGGGTACGTAAACGGCGATAACTGTAAAAAAATGGAGAATGCATTATATATTCTCCGCGCCTTGCCGATAACGAGAGTGCGTCATCGTCTGATGACTAATCTCTTATATTCAGCAAGGAAATTCATATGCGTTTGCTGCAAAACTTTACTATTCGTATGGTCATGCTGACGATACTGGGACTTTTTTGTCTACTCTGGTCGGGGGTGGGGTTATACAGCGTCCATGCTTTATCCGAAGTTTCGGAAGGAAATGATATTGACCGGCATCTTGTGCGGCAAATGACGGTGCTAAGCCAGGGTAACGATCAATATTTCCGCTTTGTTACCCGTCTTAGCCGCGCGATGGATGTAAAAATCAGCGGCGGCACGCCCGATTTTGCGCCCGCCCGGCAGTCGCTCGAGAATATGCGTCAGAAGCTGGAGGAGATGAAAGCGCTATCGCCAGGGCCGATGAACCCTGATATCTCAAGGGAGGTCTTGTCCAACTGGCAGGCCTTGCTGGAGAAAGGCGTCGTTCCTCAAATGCAACTGGCGCAGCAAGGATCGCTGACCGCCTGGAGCGAACATGCCAGTACGGTCACGCCCGCGCTCAGTCGCGCGTTCGGCGCCAGCGCGGAACGGTTTAGTCATGAAGCTGGCACCATGCTGGATAACACCCGCGTGATGGTCGATGGTAAAACCCATACCATCCGCATCCTGCTTATCACGGCGGTGATTCTGGGCATTGCCATCCTGATTTTTACCGATCGCTATCTGGTTGCAATGATGGTGAAACCGCTGGAGCGCATCCGTCAGCAATTTCAGCGCATCGCGCAAGGCGATCTTAGCCAGCCGATTGAAGCGTTGGGGCGTAACTGTGTAGGCCGGTTGGTGCCGCTACTGCGCGCGATGCAGGACAGTTTACGCGAAGCCGTGAGTACGATCCGCGCCGGAAGCGACAATATCTGGCGCGGCGCGACGGAAATTTCTACCGGTAATAACGATCTCTCTTCCCGAACGGAAGAACAGGCCGCCGCGCTGGAAGAAACTGCCGCCAGCATGGAACAGCTTACCGCAACGGTGAAAATGAACGCCGAACACGCTCGCCAGGCGAGTCAGCTTGCGGACGCCGCCTCGCTAACGGCAGGAAAAGGCGGTGAGCTGGTTTCCGATGTGGTAGAAACCATGGACGGTATTTCCGCCAGTTCGCAGCAGATCGCCGAAATTACTACCGTGATTAATAGTATTGCTTTCCAGACCAATATTCTGGCCTTGAACGCAGCAGTAGAAGCGGCCAGAGCGGGCGAGCAGGGACGCGGCTTCGCGGTGGTCGCCGGTGAGGTTCGTAACCTGGCCAGCCGCAGCGCGGGGGCGGCGAAAGAAATTGAAGCCTTGATTGGCGAATCGGTACGTCGCGTAGCGCAGGGCGCGCAGTTGGTCCAGGAGACCGGCGCGACGATGGACGCCATCCTGCGTGGCGTCACGGAAGTGACGACGATTATGAAACAGATCGCGTCCGCCTCCGAAGATCAGAGTAAAGGTATCTCTCAGGTTGGCGTGGCGATCACGCAAATGGATAGCGTTACGCAACAAAACGCCGCGCTGGTTGAGCAGGTTTCCGCGGCGGCGGCGGCGCTGGAACGGCAGACGGAGGATTTGCAACGCTCCGTACAGCAGTTCCGGCTTTCCGCTAGTGAGCCGCAACAACGCGTCACGGCGAAAGCGGCGCCTGGCGTTCAGAGAATGGCGTCGGCTCCCGCACAGTCTACTGATGAATGGGTTGCTTTCTGATGTGAAGCAAAAAAGCGCGTAATGCGCTGGCCTTCATTTAACCAGTCGCTATATAATTTATTACATAGCGACTGGGGAGGTCAGATGAATAATCATTTTGGGAAAGGGTTAATGGCCGGGTTGCACGCGCCATATGCATATAGCGCGCATCATGCGGTGAATTTCTGTTCTGAGTATAAACGTGGCTTTGTATTAGGTTTTACACACCGTATGTTCGAAAAGACCGGCGATCGTCAACTTAGCGCGTGGGAGGCCGGAATTCTGACGCGTCGCTATGGTCTGGAGAAAGAAATGGTGATGGATTTCTTTAAAGAGAATCATTCCGGGATGGCGGTTCGCTTCTTTATGGCTGGTTATCGACTCGAAGGTTGATCCAACAGGGGTATTATCTTGCTTTAATTAATTACACTATCGCTTCTTCCCTTCGTTTTACTGTTCCGTCGAAGTATTATGGCGCACATAACCATAAAAAAAGTGTGGTAAATGGCGTACCGATCGCAATAACTTCTTCGCGAACAGTGCAAAATAAAAGCCAGGTCTTCGTAACGGAATAACTATAAAATGACTGGAGATAATACTCTCATCACTTCTCACGGCATTAACCGTCGTGATTTCATGAAGCTTTGTGCAGCACTGGCCGCTACTATGGGGCTCAGTAGCAAAGCCGCCGCAGAAATGGCAGAATCGGTATCCAATCCACAGCGTCCGCCCGTTATCTGGATTGGCGCTCAGGAGTGTACCGGTTGTACCGAATCACTGCTTCGTGCTACACACCCAACCGTTGAAAACCTCGTTCTGGAGACTATCTCTCTGGAATACCACGAGGTGCTTTCCGCCGCATTCGGTCACCAGGTCGAAGAAAACAAACATAACGCTCTGGAGAAGTATAAAGGGCAATATGTTCTGGTGGTGGATGGTTCTATCCCACTAAAAGATAACGGTATCTACTGCATGGTTGCCGGCGAGCCGATCGTGGATCACATCCGCAAAGCCGCCGACGGCGCAGCCGCGATTATCGCTATCGGTTCCTGCTCGGCATGGGGTGGCGTTGCTGCGGCTGGCGTAAACCCAACCGGCGCTGTCAGTCTGCAGGAAGTCTTACCGGGCAAAACGGTTATCAATATTCCAGGTTGTCCGCCAAACCCGCATAACTTCCTGGCGACCGTCGCGCATATCATCACTTACGGCACGCCGCCGAAGCTGGATGCGAAAAATCGTCCAACCTTTGCCTATGGCCGTCTGATTCATGAGCATTGCGAACGTCGTCCACACTTCGACGCAGGCCGTTTTGCCAAAGAATTTGGCGACGAAGGCCACCGTCAGGGGTGGTGTCTCTACCATCTTGGCTGTAAAGGGCCGGAAACCTGGGGCAACTGTTCTACGTTACAGTTCTGTGACGTTGGCGGTGTCTGGCCAGTGGCGATCGGTCATCCTTGCTATGGCTGTAACGAAGAAGGTATCGGCTTCCATAAGGGCATTCACCAGCTTGCTCATGTCGAAAACCAAACTCCGCGTTCAGAGAAACCTGACGTCAATATGAAAGAAGGCGGCAATATCTCTGCGGGCGCTGTCGGTCTGCTTGGCGGCGTAGTCGGTCTGGTTGCCGGCGTCAGCGTGATGGCGGTACGTGAACTGGGGCGTCAGCAAAAGAAAGATAACGCTGACTCACGGGGAGAATAACCGTGAACAGACGTGACTTTATTAAAGCAGCTTCCGGTGGAGCATTGCTGTTGGGCGCCGCGCCGTCTGTCAGCCATGCGGCTGCAGAAAACCGTCCGCCGATTCCAGGTTCGCTGGGCATGTTGTATGACTCCACTCTGTGCGTGGGCTGTCAGGCCTGCGTCACAAAGTGTCAGGATATCAACTTCCCGGCGCGTAACCCGGAAGGGGAGCAGACCTGGTCGAACAACGACAAACTGTCGCCGTATACCAATAACATTATCCAGGTATGGCGTAGCGGCACGGGCGTGAACAAAGATCAGGAAGAGAACGGCTATGCCTACATCAAGAAACAGTGTATGCACTGCGTCGATCCTAACTGCGTTTCCGTTTGTCCGGTGTCGGCGCTGAAAAAAGATCCGAAAACCGGCATCGTCCACTATGACAAAGATGTCTGCACCGGCTGCCGTTACTGTATGGTCGCCTGTCCGTACAACGTACCTAAGTACGACTACAACAACCCGTTTGGCGCGCTTCACAAGTGTGAGCTGTGTAACCAGAAAGGCGTTGAGCGTCTGGATAAAGGCGGTTTGCCTGGGTGTGTGGAAGTTTGTCCGGCAGGGGCCGTCATTTTCGGTACTCGTGAAGAGCTGATGGCGGAAGCGAAAAAACGTCTGGCCCTCAAACCAGGCAGTGAATATCACTATCCGCGCCAGACGTTGAAAACGGACGACACCTATCTGCATACGGTGCCTAAATACTACCCACACCTCTACGGTGAAAAAGAGGGCGGTGGTACACAGGTGCTGGTGCTGACAGGCGTTCCTTATGAAGATCTGGATCTGCCGAAGCTGGATGACCTTTCAACCGGAGCGCGCTCCGAGCATGTTCAACACACGCTTTATAAAGGCATGATACTACCCCTGGCTGCGCTGGCGGGCTTAACCGTGCTGGTTCGTCGTAATAGCAAAAACGACCATCACGATGGAGGAGACGATCATGAGTCATGATCCAAAACCGCTGGGCGGAAAAATCATCAGTAAACCGGTCATTATCTTTGGACCGTTAATCGTCCTGTGTATGCTCCTTATCGTGAAGCGTCTGGTCTTCGGGTTGGGCTCCGTTTCCGACCTGAACGGCGGTTTCCCGTGGGGCGTCTGGATTGCCTTTGACCTGTTGATCGGCACCGGCTTTGCCTGCGGCGGTTGGGCGTTGGCATGGGCGGTGTATGTCTTTAACCGTGGGCAATACCATCCGTTGGTGCGCCCGGCGTTGCTGGCAAGTTTGTTTGGTTACTCGCTGGGCGGCCTGTCGATCACTATCGACGTTGGTCGTTACTGGAACCTGCCGTACTTCTACATTCCTGGTCACTTCAACGTGAACTCGGTACTGTTTGAGACGGCGGTCTGTATGACCATCTACATCGGCGTGATGGCGCTGGAGTTTGCGCCTGCCCTGTTTGAACGTCTGGGCTGGAAAGTGTCGCTCAAGCGTCTGAATAAGGTGATGTTCTTTATTATCGCGCTGGGCGCGCTGCTGCCGACGATGCACCAGTCCTCAATGGGGTCATTGATGATCTCGGCGGGCTATAAAGTGCATCCGCTATGGCAAAGCTATGAAATGTTGCCGCTGTTCTCGGTTCTGACCGCGTTTATCATGGGCTTCTCTATTGTCATATTTGAGGGTTCGCTGGTTCAGGCAGGCCTGAAAGGAAACGGTCCGGATGAGAAAAATTTGTTTGTTAAACTGACGAATACCATCAGCGTGCTGCTGGCGATTTTCGTCGTCCTGCGCTTTGGCGAACTGATTTATCGCGACAAGCTGTCCTATGCGTTTGCCGGCGATTTTTACTCCGCCATGTTCTGGATTGAAGTCGTCCTGATGGTCTTCCCGCTAGTGGTGCTGCGTGTGGCGAAACTGCGTAATGACTCTCGTATGCTGTACCTGTCGGCGCTGAGTGCGCTGCTGGGCTGCGCGACGTGGCGTCTGACCTATTCGCTGGTGGCATTCAACCCAGGTGGCGGCTACCACTACTTCCCGACCTGGGAAGAATTGTTGATTTCTATTGGTTTTGTGGCTATTGAGATTTGTGCATACATCGTACTCATTCGTCTACTGCCGATACTTCCTCCTTTAAAACAAAACGATCATAATCGTCATGAGGCGAGCAAAGCATGAGCCAGAGAATTACTATTGATCCGGTAACCCGTATTGAGGGTCATTTACGCATTGACTGCGAAATTGAGAACGGCGTCGTATCCAAAGCATGGGCGTCCGGCACCATGTGGCGCGGTATGGAAGAGATCGTGAAGAACCGCGATCCGCGCGATGCGTGGATGATTGTGCAGCGTATTTGCGGCGTTTGTACGACAACTCACGCGATCTCCTCCGTTCGTGCAGCGGAAAGCGCGTTGAATATTGATGTTCCCGTCAACGCGCAGTATATCCGTAATATTATTCTGGCGGCGCATACCACCCATGACCACATTGTCCATTTCTACCAGCTTTCTGCGCTGGACTGGGTGGACATTACCTCTGCGCTGAAAGCCGATCCGGAAAAAGCCTCCGCGATGCTGGATGGCGTGTCGAGCTGGCACCTGAACAGCGCGCAAGAGTTCACGAAAGTTCAGAACAAGATCAAGGATCTTGTCGCCAGCGGTCAGTTAGGTATTTTCGCCAACGGCTACTGGGGGCACCCGGCAATGCAGTTACCGCCGGAGGTCAACCTGATTGCGGTCGCCCACTATCTGCAGGCGCTGGAATGTCAGCGTGACGCTAACCGCGTGGTGGCGTTGCTGGGCGGTAAATCGCCGCATATCCAGAACCTGGCGGTCGGTGGGGTGGCGAACCCGATCAATCTTGACAGCATCGGTACGTTGAACCTTGAACGCCTGATGTACATCAAATCGTTTATCGATAAGCTGAGCGATTTTGTCGAGCAGGTGTATAAAGTGGATACCGCAGTCATCGCGGCCTACTATCCGGAATGGCTGGAGCGTGGCAAAGGCGCTGTGAACTACCTGAGCGCGCCGGAATTCCCGACCGACGGTAAAAACGGCAGTTTCCTGTTCCCGGGCGGTTACATTACCAATGCCGATCTGTCGACATACCGTCCGATCACCTCTCACTCCGACGAATTCCTGATTAAAGGTATTCAGGAGAGCGCGAAGCACGCCTGGTATAAAGATGAAGCGCCGCAGGCGCCGTGGGAAGGCACCACGATCCCGGCTTACGACGGTTGGTCGGATGACGGTAAATACTCATGGGTCAAGTCGCCGATATTCTACGGCAAAACCGTCGAAGTCGGGCCGCTGGCGAACATGCTGTGTAAACTGGCTGCAGGTCGTGAATCCACCCAGACTAAGCTCAATGAAATCATTGCGCTTTATCAGAAGCTGACCGGCAAAACGCTGGAAATGGCGCAACTTCACTCTACGCTGGGTCGTATCATCGGGCGTACCGTTCACTGTTGTGAACTGCAAAACGTATTGCAGGATCAATACAACGCGCTGATTGTAAATATCGGCAAAGGCGATTACACCACGTTTGTGAAGCCGAACATTCCGGCGACGGGCGAGTTCAAAGGCGTGGGCTTCCTGGAGGCGCCGCGCGGTATGCTGTCTCACTGGATGGTGATTAAAGACGGCATTATCAGTAACTATCAGGCGGTGGTGCCATCGACCTGGAACTCAGGTCCGCGTAACTTCAACGATGACGTGGGGCCGTACGAACAGTCGCTGGTCGGTACGCCGATCGCCGATCCGGCGAAGCCGCTGGAAGTGGTACGTACCATCCACTCCTTCGACCCTTGCATGGCGTGCGCAGTACACGTGGTGGACGCTGATGGCAATGAAGTGGTCTCGGTGAAGGTTTTGTAATGCGGATATTAGTCTTAGGGGTCGGCAATATTTTGCTGACCGATGAAGCCATCGGGGTGCGTATTGTTGAAGCGTTAGAGCAACGATACACCCTGCCGGATTTCGTTGAGATTCTGGATGGCGGTACGGCGGGAATGGAACTTCTTGGCGATATGGCGAATCGGGATCATTTGATCATTGCCGACGCCATCGTGTCGAAAAAGAACGCGCCGGGAACCATTATGGTACTGCGCGACGATGAAGTTCCGGCGCTGTTCACCAACAAAATCTCCCCCCATCAGCTTGGACTGGCCGACGTATTGTCGGCCCTCCGCTTTACCGGCGAGTTTCCGAAGAAACTGACCCTGGTCGGCGTTATTCCACAGTCGCTGGAACCGCACATCGGCTTAACGCCAACCGTAGAAGCGATGATTGAACCTGCGCTTGAGCAGGTTCTTGCTGCGCTGCGTGAATCCGGCGTCGAAGCAATTCCTAAGGAGACGGCGCATGTCTGAAACGTTTTCCGGATTCGACACGGCGCCCGTCGCCCGGATTCAGGCGGCATTTGAAGAGATAGCCCATCGTTCGATGCACGATCTTTCGTTTTTGCATCCGACTATGCCGGTGCATGTCTCTGATTTTACGTTGTTTGAAGGACAATGGACGGGCACGGTAATTACGCCGTGGATGTTAAGCGCATTAATCTTCCCTGGCCCGGACCAAATTTGGCCCGGGCGTACCGTCGGTGAAAAACTCGGTCTGCAACTGCCTTATGGCACGATGACCTTTACCGTTGGCGAACTGGAAGGCGTTTCGCAATATCTTGCCTGCTCGTTGATGTCGCCGCTTTCCCGTAGCCTGTCGCCGGAAGAGGGCGTCCGGCTGGCGGATGACTGCGCGCGGATGCTGTTATCCCTGCCGGTAAGCAATCCTGATGCGCCGCAGACAAGCCGGCGCGCGTTGCTGTTTGGCCGTCGGAGCTGTGAGAATGCATGAGCTGTCTCTTTGCCAAAGCGCCGTTGAAATTATTCAGCAGCAGGCAGAACAGCACGGCGTGGCGCGCGTCACCGGCGTATGGCTGGAGATAGGCGCGCTTTCGTGCGTTGAAGAGCGCGCGGTTCGTTTCAGCTTTGACATCGCCTGCCAGGGGACTTTAGCGCAAGGGTGCGAATTGCACATCGACTACAGACCGGCCCAGGCCTGGTGCTGGGATTGCAGTCAGGTGGTGGAAATTCTCAGGCATGACGCGCAATGTCCGCATTGTCATGGCGATCGCCTGCGGGTGGATACCGGCGATTCGTTGAAAGTAAAAAGTATTGAGGTCGAATAACCCGCATTTTATTTCAGGTGGTTAATTATGTGTATTGGCGTCCCCGGTCAGGTGCTGGCCGTCGGAGATGATATTCACCAGCTTGCGCAGGTGGAAGTGTGTGGCATCAAACGTGATGTCAATATTGCTCTGATTTGTGAAGGTAAGCCAGCCGAGTTGATAGGGCAATGGGTATTGGTACACGTTGGTTTTGCGATGAGCATCATTGACGAAGACGAAGCGAAAGCCACGTTAGATGCGCTGCGCCGCATGGAGTACGACATCACCAGCGCGTGATCCCTTAATCACCTCTATTATATCGCTCTATAATCGTTGTATAATTATTTATATATCGATTGTGGGGCGAAACCTATGAATAAATTTTTGCGCCAGCTCTCTCTGCTGGTGTTGCTTTTTTGCTGGCCGTTAATGTCACAGGCGGCGCGTACTTTTACCGATCAAATTGGCCGCCAGGTCACGGTTCCCGACACCGTCGACAGAGTGGTGGTGCTCCAGCATCAAACGCTCAATCTCCTTGTACAGATGAATGCCACTGACAAAATCGTTGGGGTCATGGCGAACTGGAAACAGCAATTAGGCGACGGCTATGCGCGTCTGGCGCCGGAACTGGCGCAAAAAGCCTCGCTGGGCGATCTAACGCACGTTGATCCTGAAAAACTGGTGGCGCTGCGCCCGCAGGTGGTGTTTGTCACGAATTACGCTCCGCAGGAGATGATCGACAAGATCAGCCGTCTTGGCATTCCGGTGGTGGCGATTTCGCTGCGCCATGATGTTGCTGGCGAGCAGGCTAAAATGAACCCGACCCTGGCCGATGAAGAGCAGGCTTACAACCGCGGGCTGCGTGAAGGAATAACGCTGATTGGCGATATCGTCAATAAACCGCAGGAGGCGAAAGCGCTGATTGAGGCGATGGATAAAGGTCGCAAGATGGTCAGCGACCGTTTGCAGTCGGTTCCTGAAAATGAGCGGGTTCGCGCCTATATGGCGAATCCGGAGCTGACCACCTACGGTTCCGGTAAATATACCGGTCTGATGATGGCCCATGCAGGGGCGCTGAATGTAGCGGCATCCACGGTGAAAGGCTTTAAGCAGGTGACAATGGAGCAGGTGATCGCCTGGGATCCGCAGGTGATCTTTGTCCAGAATCGCTATCCAAAGGTCGTCAATGAGATCCTGCACAATCCCCAGTGGCAGGTCATTGACGCGGTGAAGCATCATCGGGTTTACCTGATGCCGGATTATGCCAAAGCCTGGGGATATCCGATGCCGGAGGCGATGGGAATCGGCGAACTGTGGATGGCGAAAAAACTCTATCCGGAAAAATTCCACGATATTGACATGCAAAAGGCCGCTAACGACTGGTATCAACGTTTTTACCGTACTGACTATCAGGGCGTACAGTGATGCGAATACTGGCAGCGGGGAGCTTGCGTGTCGTCTGGCCGCAGCTAATGGCGGCGTTTCAGGCGGATGCGGTATGTGATTTCGGTCCGGCGGGGCTGTTACGTGAACGCATCGAAGCGGGCGAAGCGTGCGACTTTTTTGCTTCGGCGAACCTGGCGCATCCGCAGGCGCTGCTGGAAAGCGGGCGGGCACTGCGGGTCGCGCCTTTTACGACGAACCGTTTGTGTCTGAGCGTGCGGGCACAGGCGATGCGTGAAGGCGAGGACTGGCTGTCGCTATTAACCCGGCGGGATCTGCGGATCGGCACCTCAACAGCAGGTTGCGATCCTTCCGGCGATTATACGCAGCAGCTTTTTTCGCGGATGGGCAACGAGGGCGAAGCGGTCCGAAAACGCGCGGTAGCGCTGGTTGGCGGCAGGCAGACTTTGCCGTTACCGGCGGGCCGGCTGGCGGCGGAATGGCTCATCAATCATGATTACACAGATATCTTTATCGGCTATGCCAGCTATGCTCCCAGGCTACGGCTGGTTAATTCGCTGCGAGTGGTTGATATCCCGGAACCTTATAATCCCGTGGCTGAATATGGCTTTGCCTGCCTGAGCGAGCAGGGAAAAACGCTTGCCGACTTTTTACTGTCAGCACGGGCGAGGTTGATTCTCATGCAACATGGGTTTAGTGAAGCGCCGCATATGACACACTCGCAGAACTGATAAGCAAAGCGTCAGCAGGGAATACCATGCCGGATGACGACATTACTACCTCATCCGGCATTATGGTTTAACTTTGACGTTTATCTTCGGTATGGTTTTCGAAGTCGCTGGCGTCATGGCGTTCGTGAAGCTGTTCGTTCAATGGGCCGTTGGTCCGGTTGACAATGCGCCCCCGCTTTACCGCCGGACGTTCGGCTACCTGTTTCGCCCAGCGTTGTACGTTTTGATAGCTTCCGGCATCCAGAAACTCCGCTGCATCATAGACATTCCCCAGCACCACGTTGCCGAACCATGGCCAGATGGCCATATCGGCAATAGTGTACTCTTCTCCCGCGACATACGGGTGGTGAGCTAACTGCTTATCCAGCACGTCCAACAGACGCTTGGCTTCCATGGTGAAGCGATTAATGGCGTACTCAATTTTTACCGGCGCATAATGATAGAAATGACCGAAACCGCCGCCGAGGAACGGCGCCGCGCCCTGTAGCCAGAACAACCAGTTAAGGGTTTCTGTGCGCTTAGCCAGATCCTGCGGCAGGAAATGGCCAAACTTATCCGCCAGATAAACAAGAATTGCGCCCGACTCAAAAACCCGAATCGGCGGGTTGTGTGAATTATCGCGCAGCGCCGGAATTTTTGAGTTCGGATTGATGTCAACAAAGCCGCTGGAGAACTGATCGCCCTCGCCGATGCGAATCAACCAGGCGTCATATTCGGCGCCGGTCACGCCCAGCGCCAGGAGCTCTTCCAGCATAATGGTCACTTTCTGGCCGTTAGGCGTCCCCAGCGAATAGAGCTGTAACGGATGTTTGCCGACGGGCAGCGTTTTGTCGTGCGTCGGGCCGGAAACCGGGCGATTAATGTTAGCGAACGCGCCGCCGCCGGATTTATCCCACGTCCAGACTTTTGCGGGTTGATAAGTATTATCTGCCATATTGACCTGCCTTCACAGTGGTGGTGTTGAAGCAGTGTAGCAGCTTGCTAGTCGGACATTTAACCGATTGGGACATTCCGGCGAGTGAAATTTTAACCTTCTGGCCTCAGTGTACCTTATTGAGGTGTATGATTATGTCGACCTCTGTCCGGTTAGTGTCACAGAGCAGACAATCAGAGCGAAATCACGCCAGGCTGCTCAGGCGGTCTTGTTTTGAGGTAAGTGCATGAGCAAAGGAACCACCAGTCAGGATGCCCCCTTCGGGACATTATTGGGTTACGCCCCCGGCGGCGTAGCGATCTACTCTTCAGATTACAATTCCCTCGATCCGTGGGACGACGACGACGCAGCTTTTCGTAGCTACATCGACGATGAATACATGGGGCATAAATGGCAGTGCGTGGAATTTGCCCGCCGTTTTCTCTTTCTGAATTATGGCGTTGTTTTTACTGACGTCGGCATGGCCTGGGAAATCTTCTCGCTGCGTTTTCTGCGCGAGGTCGTGAATGACAATATTTTGCCTTTGCAGGCCTTCCCGAACGGTTCGCCGCGCGCGCCGGAGGCCGGGGCGCTGCTCATCTGGCAAAAGGGTGGCGAGTTTAACGAAACCGGGCACGTCGCGATTATCACCCAGCTCCTGGATAACAAAATTCGTATTGCTGAGCAAAACGTTATCCACACGCCATTGCCGCCAGGGCAGCAGTGGACTCGCGAACTGGAAATGGTCGTAGAAAACGGGTGTTACACCCTGCGCGACACCTTTGATGACACGACGATTTTAGGCTGGATGATCCAGACCGACGACACGCAATACAGTTTGTCACAGCCTGACATCGCGAATCAGTCGCTGGCGATTCGCGGCGCAAGACTGCCAGAGAAAGGTCAGTTTGACGGTCAGTGGCTGGATGAGCGCGATCCGTTACAAAAAGCCTATGTACAGGCGAACGGACACGTTATCAATCAGGACCCGTACCAGTATTTTACCATCACTGAGAGCGCTGAACAGGAGCTTATCAAAGCGACCAATGAGTTGCATTTGATGTACCTGCACGCCACGGACAAAGTTTTAAAAGACGATAATCTGCTGGCGCTATTCGATATCCCCAAAATTCTTTGGCCGCGCCTGCGTCTCTCCTGGCAGCGCCGTCGTCACCATATGATCACCGGTCGTATGGATTTCTGCATGGATGAACGTGGGCTGAAAGTCTATGAATACAATGCCGATTCCGCATCATGCCATACCGAAGCGGGATTAATTCTCGAAAAATGGGCTGAGCAGGGCTATACCGGTAAAGGGCATAACCCGGCGGAGGGCTTAATTAACGAGCTGGCAGGCGCCTGGAAACACAGTAAAGCGCGTCCTTTCGTCCATATCATGCAGGATGATGATATCGAGGAGGACTATCACGCGCAGTTTATGCAGCAGGCGCTGCATCAGGCCGGTTTCGCGAGCAAAATTCTCCGCGGGCTGGGCGAATTGCGCTGGGATGACGCCGGGCAGTTGATCGATGGCGACGGACGGCTGGTGAATTGTGTCTGGAAAACCTGGGCGTGGGAAACGGCGATAGAGCAGATACGCGAAGTCAGCGAGACGGAGTATGCCGCAGTGCCTATTCGTACCGGGCACCCGGAAAATGAAGTCCGGCTGATTGATGTATTACTGCGCCCGGAAGTGTTGGTGTTTGAACCGCTGTGGACGGTGATCCCGGGTAACAAAGCGATCCTGCCCATCCTGTGGTCGCTCTTCCCGCATCATCGCTATTTGCTCGACACGGATTTTACCGTTAACGATGAGCTGGTGCAGACCGGCTATGCGGTAAAACCGATTGCCGGACGTTGCGGTAGTAATATTGATTTGGTGAGTCATCAGGAAGAGCTCCTGGATAAAACCAGCGGCAAGTTCGCCACGCAGAAAAATATCTATCAGCAGTTGTGGTGCCTGCCGAAGGTCGCCGGGAAGTATATTCAGGTCTGTACGTTTACCGTGGGCGGTAACTACGGCGGTACGTGCCTGCGCGGTGATGATTCATTAGTCATTAAAAAAGAGAGCGATATTGAACCGTTAATCGTCATCAAAGCGTAACGGGGTCATTCTCGTCGGGATATCGGCGTTGGTGCCGATATCCCGCCTGTTGTGTTTACCAGCGAACGGCTGTCAGCCTGCCATTTACTGGTAACATATGAGAAATAATATCAAAAATTATTCTTAACTTTTCTGACGCAGGCGGTGACGCTCGCCGCGTTGGCGCATCCGTTTCCTGATTTTCGACTAATCGATACTTTTTGCGGCTGGTTACGCCGCCCCTATCCCTTTGGATTTAGGTCATGCCTGTTTGGCTGGTAAACGGACAGCATAATATATTGATGAGTCCAAATGATATGATTGGTCATATAAAAAGTTTACGTTAGGTTATTTTTCTATTGCAAAAGTTTGCGTTTAAACCCTGTCTGCAATCTTCGGGCCGAGATATAGATACACCTAAGTAAATGCGGTTAATTATTATTCAGCTATTATTGTCAGCCTTGTAAATAATATTTCCGTATAAAGCAAAGCGACTTCCATTATGACTATTAATGGTATTGTTGAATAGTTTACTTTGTAATTATTTAAGTTTGGTGGACGTTTTGTCTTATTCTGGTGAGCGTATGGTTATGGCAGATGACAGCCGATTTTTCATTATGTTAGCATGAGTTGATAATACTTTATCCAGGCATAGATCAGGATGTCCACATATAATAAGGAGAATGGTATATGTTTAAAAAAGTATTAGGCTTGCGCCACTGGAATAATAATGTTGTAAAAATACCGCCGCCAGCAGAATCTGGCGCTAATGCGTCTGACGTGGTGGTGGATACTCCTGAGCCTTATGAGCGGATACTGTGTCAAAAAATTCTGATGGGGATCTCGACGATCGATATCATTCGTAATGCCATCATTAAGTCCTGTGAGCAGCTCAACATTGAAAAAGAACGCATTAATGAACTTAACGAACAGAATGATAAAGCCAGAAGTTCATTAAAATCGCTCGTGGAATTTATCACCGAAATTGGCACGACTTCATCGGATATTGGCTGTCGTATGGGCGACTTAAATACCTCCTTAACGCAAATTAATGCGTGTATTAAAGAGATACAGAAGATCGCTAACCAGACCAATTTGATAGCGATTAACTCCGCGATCGAGGCCGCGCGCGTAGGGGATGCCGGGCGTGGTTTTAGCGTTATTTCGAAAGAAGTGAAAAACCTGTCCGAAGATGTTAAACACAGTTCGAAAAGCGTCAGTACGTTAACCTCTGTAATCAAAGATAATACGGCCAGAGTGAGTGAGGTGCTGGATAACCAACAGCCGGTTATTGATAATATTACGACTAACATAAATCAAATTGTGGAGTCTATTGGCATCGTCATCGATAAATCGCTGAGCATGAAATCGGTCATGCAGTACATCTCTACGGTGCAGTTTTTGAATATTGTCAAAGTTGACCATGTTATCTGGAAAATGGAAGTCTACAAATTACTCTTAAATAAAGACATAAACAGTAAAATAACGATGCACGATCAGTGTCGGCTGGGGAAATGGTACTACGGTTTTGAAGGGCAGCAGTTTAGCAATTACTACAGTTTCCGTAGTCTGGAAGCGCCGCATAAAGAGGTGCATACCGCTGGTCACTCTGCGCTGAACTATTTTGCCGCAGGCGATATGAATGCGATGTCGCAAGAACTCGACAGAATGGAGCGATCCAGTAATGAGGTGGTTAACCAGCTGGAAATGCTGGCTGTCGATTTGTTAAAAGAAACCACACTGTGAAGTCATAAGTTATTACCGTATAACCAACAGGAGCCATCATCAACAGGACTGATGTATCACACTTTCTGCACTGGAGTTATTCCGGACAGAGAAAAGAAGCATGACGCAGAAGATGGCTGTGTTTGTTCACCCGAATCACTTACATTAGTAAGTGATTCGGGATTAATCAGCAACCTCTTTGCTTTTTATCGACGGCCAGACTTTGGCTGGAAAAGTGCATTACTGCTAAATTTCTCACTCTCTTACCGCCTTCCTGCCCCCTCGAAATACCTGAAACCTGTGCTCACAGATTAATAGCGATTATTTAATCGTGAAATAACGTTGGGCATTATTGAAGCAGATATCCTGAACCATACGGCTTAGCATCGCTTCATCATCAGGAATCTCTCCGTCCTGCGCCCACTGTCCCAGCAGGTTACAGAGAATACGACGGAAATATTCATGTCGCGTATAAGAAAGGAAACTGCGGGAGTCGGTCAGCATCCCGACAAACTGACTTAACAGTCCCATTTGCGACAGTTGCTCCAGTTGGCGCAGCATCCCGTCTTTCTGATCGTTAAACCACCAGCCGGAACCAAACTGCACTTTTCCGGCAATTCCCGGCCCCTGGAAGTTACCGATCATGGTCGCCAGGACTTCGTTATCACGTGGGTTCAGGCAATAGAGGATAGTCTTGGGCAGTTCATTGGTCACATCCATACTGTCGAGCAAACGGGAGAGCGCCCAGCTAATGTTATTATCGCCAATGGAGTCAAAGCCGGTATCCGGTCCCAGCAGGCGGAACATCCGGGTATTATTATTACGGATCGCGCCAATATGTAGCTGCATCACCCAGCCGCGCGCGGCGTACTGACGGCCCAGCCAGACCAGCACCGCCGTGGTAAACTGGGCGATCTCAAGTTCGCTCAGCGTTTCGCCAGCCAGACGTTTGCCCAGAATGGCGTCAAGCTGCGCGTCGTCGGGCACCGGCGCAAATCGCAGCGTTTCAATGCCATGATCGGACGCGCGGCAGCCGCAGGCGGCGAAATGGTCGAGACGGCGAGTGAGCGCCTGACGTAAATCGTCGAAACGGGTAATGCTGACATCTGCCGCCGCTTCCAGTTTCCCCAGGTAATCGACAAAGCCGTCCAGTTCGATTTTGAATACTTTGTCGGGGCGCCAGCTTGGCGCGACTTCAATATCAATGCTGTCGTCGGCGGCTATCTGGCGGTGATATTCCAGAGAATCTATCGGGTCGTCGGTGGTTCCGACCATCCGCACATTCATCTGCTGCATAATACCGCGCGCGGAAAAGGCCGGCGTCGCCAGTTTCTCATTACACTGCGTCCAGATACTTTCTGCGGTATCCGGTCCGAACAGCGTACCTGTAATGCCAAATGGACGGCGTAGTTCAAGGTGCGTCCAGTGATACAGCGGATTACCCAGCGTTTTTGGTACGGTATTGGCCCAGGCCATATATTTTTCATAATCGCTGGTCTCTTTGCCGGTGATCAGCGACTCATCCACGCCTGCGCTTCGTAGCGCTCGCCATTTATAGTGGTCGCCTTCCAGCCAGATCTGACCGAGGTTATCGAAACGGCGATCGTCGGCGATTTCCTGCGGACTTAAATGGCAGTGGAAGTCATAAATCGGCATGGGCGCGGCGTATTTATGGTACAGCGTGCGGGCAATGTCGTTTTTAAGTAGAAAATCTTCAGTCATAAACGTAGCCATGATTTATCTCCTTACTTAGCCAGCGCTTCTACCGTGGCTTTCGCGCCATTCTGCAATAGCTGTTGGTAAGCGTCGGTAACGGCTTGCACAAATTCGTGGTTCTTCGGCAGGTCGCTGCCAAAGATAGATTCGATGGCCAGTAGCCCGCGAACGCGTTCTTCCGGCGTCTGATATTGCTGATGAATCGCCTGATACTGCGCGAGCAGCGGATCGACGACATCAATGGTTTTACCTTGTTCATCGACACCGCCGACGTAACGCATCCATCCGGCGACGCCCAGCGTCAGGCGGCGATAGTCATCGCCCTGTTGCAAGTGCAGACGCACCGGGTCCAACAAACGCTGCGGCAGTTTCTGACTGCCATCCATCGCGATCTGCCAGGTGCGGTGTTTCAACGAGGGGTTAGTGAAACGCGCGATCAACAAATTCGCATACCCTTCCAGATCGGTGCCTTCCGGCATTGATAACGTCGGCGCTTGTTCATCAAGCATCAGCGCCAGCGCCGCGCGCCGGTAAGCCGGGTTGGTCATGGTATCGGCGATAGTGTCATACCCGCCGAGATAACCCAGATAGGCGAGGAAAGAGTGACTGCCGTTAAGCATACGCAGCTTCATCATTTCAAACGGTACGACGTCTGCAACGAATTGCGCGCCGACGGTGTCCCAGTCCGGGCGACCATTCACAAAGTTATCTTCGATGACCCACTGGCGGAAGGGTTCGCAGGCGATAGCGCAAGGATCATAAACCCCTAACTGGTCGGCAACCAGTTGTAGCGTCTCTTCGGTCGCCGCCGGAACAATGCGGTCAACCATGGTGCAGGGGAAGGTCACATTGTCGGCAATCCATGCGGCGAGGGCGGCATCGCGAGCTTTTGCCAGGCCGAGGACGGCAGCCTTCGCGACGTGACCATTCTCGCGTACGTTATCACACGACAGCACGGTAAAAGCTTTCAGTCCTTGCTCCCGGCGCATGTTTAGCGCTTCGACAATATAGCCAATGGCGGATTTAGGCTGCTGTGGATGGGCAAGATCGTTTTGGATCAGCGGGTTATTGACATCAAGCTCGCCGCTGGCGGGGTCGGTGCAGTAGCCTTTTTCGGTCACGGTTAAGGAGACGATGGCGGTTTCCGGGCGCGCCATTGCCGCCAGAATCCCTGCATGGCTGTCGAATTCAGGGTGCAGCGCTTCTTTCATTGAACCGATAATTTTCAGTTCGGTGCTTTCTGCGCCGCGTTCTGCAACGGTGTACAGCAGATTTTGCGCTTTCAGGTTCGCGATCAGCCGCGCGTCGTTACCCGGCATCAGGTTCACTTCACAAATGCCCCAGTCGCTGTCGCTCTTTTCCAGTAGATGATGGGTAAAGAGCGCCTGGTGCGCGCGGTGAAACGCCCCGCAGCCCAGATGCACAATACGGGATACCAGACGTGATTTGTCCCAGTTTGGGCGGGCGACGGAAACCTGGGCGGTGGCGATATTCTGTTCCATTGCAAACTCCTGTCATTCGACGTCTTCGCCCGCGATCTCCGGGGCGAGGCATGTTGCTATTGCATTGAGTAGGGGAAATCGCATGACGCGTCGCGCCATGCGAAAGAAGGTTATTTGCTAAAGAAAGCGCGCTGGATAGCCAGTTCGACGCCGCGGACTTCCGCAAGCCCTTTCAGACGGCCAATGGCGGAATAACCCGGATTCGTTTTCTTCTTCAGATCGTCCAGCATCTGATGACCGTGGTCCGGGCGCATCGGGATCAGATCGTCGCTACCTTCGGCTTTACGACGGTGCTCTTCTTCCACAATCGCTTTAACGACTTCATACATATCCACATCGCCGTGCAAATGGGCGGCCTCGTGGAAGGTCTTCGGATTCTCTTCGCGCAGCGTAGAGCGCAGATGCGTAAAGTAGATGCGCGGACCAAATTGCTTGATCATATCAACCAGATCGTTGTCGGCGCGCACGCCGTAAGATCCGGTACACATGGTGAAGCCGTTCGCCATGCTATTAACGGTTTCCACCATCCATTGCATATCTTCAATGGTAGAGACAATGCGCGGCAGGCCGAGAATAGGGCGCGGCGGATCGTCAGGGTGAACGGCCATACGCACGCCAACCTCGTCGGCAACCGGAATAATGGCTTTCAGGAAATAGGCAAAATGTTCACGCAGTTTTGCTTTATCGATATCTTTATACGTCGCCAGGTGTTGACGGAACTGATCCAGCGTATAGCCTTCTTCCGCGCCAGGTAAACCGGCAATAATGTTGCGGGTCAGACGTGCTTTGTCTTCCTCGCTCATGGTGGCGAAACGCCGCTCTGCCTGAGCAATCTCTTCTGCCGTATAGTCGGCTTCTGCTCCCGGACGCTTCAGGATGTGCAGTTCGAACGCGGCGAATTCAATCTGGTCAAAACGCAACGCTTTGGAACCATCCGGTAATACGTATTCCAGATCCGTACGTGTCCAGTCCAGCACCGGCATAAAGTTATAGCAAACCGTATAGATACCGCATTGCGCCAGGTTACGCAGCGTTTGCTGGTAGTTTTTGATCCATAAATCGTACTGACCGGTGTGGGTTTTGATATCTTCGTGGATAGGTACGCTCTCTACCACAGACCACTCCAGACCCGCCTCTTCAACGATAGCTTTACGTTTCTGGATCTCGTCTACCGACCAAATTTCTCCATTCGGGATATGGTGTAACGCCGTTACCACGCCGGTTGCGCCAGCCTGGCGTACATCTGACAGCGTTACCGGGTCGTTAGGTCCGTACCAGCGCCAGGTTTGTTTCATATCTCGTTTCCTCTTCTTGCGATAACGTCTTCGTGGTTGACCCATTGCCAGCCAACATCGAAACGTGCTTTGTAAACCCGTTCTGCCCCCTAAATTCAACCAAAATTTTTCTCATGTCAACCTTATTGTCTAAATTGGCTAACCAAATCACAAATATCATCATTCACGGTCTGCCAATTTTATTTATTTGATCTGTGTCAATTTTTACTGGGTGAAAAACATTCACCATTCAACTTGAAATGAGTTGATGTATTTATTTCAAGAATATTAAGGGCGGGAGTTGCCGCCAGATTTTGACCGGTCCGGATGAGAAAATATTGATTGGTCAACCAATTTTGTGATTTCAGTTTTCCCGCTACAGGTCAGACGGCGCGGAGCTAATGTTTTTTAACGAGGCTTTATCATGAAGATGACAAAATTAAGATGGTGGATTATCGGCCTGGTCTGCGTAGGGACCATCGTAAACTACCTGTCCCGTAGCTCGCTTAGCGTTGCGGCGCCAGCGATGATGAAAGAACTCCATTTTGATGAGCAACAATATTCCTGGGTGGTGAGCGCCTTCCAGCTTTGTTACACCATTGCGCAGCCGATCACCGGCTATTTGATGGATGTCATCGGACTGAAAATCGGCTTCTTTATCTTTGCCTTGTTATGGTCGCTGATTAACATGGCGCACGCGCTGGCCGGCGGCTGGATAAGCCTGGCATTTCTGCGTGGTCTGATGGGGCTAACCGAAGCGTCAGCGATTCCGGCCGGGATTAAAGCCAGCGCCGAATGGTTCCCGACGAAAGAACGCGGTATTGCGGGGGGACTGTTTAATATCGGTACTTCAATTGGCGCGATGCTGGCGCCGCCGCTGGTGGTCTGGGCGATGCTGACCTTTGCTGATAGCGGCATCGGTACTGAAATGGCGTTTGTGATTACCGGTGGGATCGGCGTGCTGTTCGCCATCACCTGGTTCCTGATTTATAACTCGCCAAATAAACACCCGTGGATCACCCACAAAGAGCTGCGTTATATCGAAGACGGCCAGGAAAGCTATCTCCAGGACGATAACAAAAAACCGGCCGTTAAAGAGATCGTTAAAAAGCGTAACTTCTGGGCGTTGGCGATAACCCGTTTTCTGGCTGACCCGGCATGGGGAACGCTGAGTTTCTGGATGCCGCTGTATCTGATTAACGTGATGCATCTGCCGTTAAAAGAGATCGCCATGTTTGCCTGGCTGCCGTTCCTGGCGGCGGACTTTGGCTGCGTTGCAGGCGGTTTCCTGGCGAAGTTCTTCATGGAAAAGATGCACATGACCACGATCAATGCGCGTCGTTGTAGCTTTACCATCGGCGCTGTTTTGATGATTTCGATCGGTTTTGTCAGCATTACGACTAACCCGTATGTCGCCATTGCATTGATGAGTATTGGCGGTTTTGCGCACCAGACGCTGTCTACCGTCGTGATTACCATGAGCGCTGACCTGTTCAAGAAAAATGAGGTCGCGACGGTTGCCGGTCTGGCAGGATCTGCGGCATGGATGGGACAGTTAAGCTTCAACCTGTTTATGGGGGCGTTGGTCGCTATTATCGGTTACGGCCCGTTCTTCATTGCACTCAGTCTGTTCGATATTATCGGCGCCATCATCCTGTGGGTACTGATTAAAGATCCAGAAAAGCACCACCCGCCAATGACGGAGCAGCCGCTGGCGTCTCACCGCTAAAGCTGTCTCGGTTTCACAGGCCTGATAAGCGAAGCGCTACTGGCCTCTAACGGCCACCTTCGGGTGGCCGTCTTCATCACCCTTATCGGTAAAAATACGCGTTGGTTTTATACCAGCGCGTTATCCTTTAGTTTGCCTGATTATTTTCAGATGCTGAAAATAATATTGTGGTAAGAGTTATTGTTTTTCGCCAGGATTTTTATCGACTCTCTGCCTCGCTACGATCATCGATAAAATTCCCTTTATGTAAATAAAGGTTAAATGCTTCTACTCTTTTTCTCATATATTTTGCGCAGCCTCACAAAAAATAACCTGATGTTGTAATGCCCACTATATAATATGCTCCATACACTATACGTTAATTGGAGTTTAAATTTCATGCCGGGGATATCACGATGTCACGTAATTTTACTGTTTCAGCCTGTCAGTATATTGTTACTGAAATAAACACTTTTGAAGATTTCATAACAAAGGTAAGAATACTTCTTAATAAAAGTCAGGGGGCTGATGTCGTTATCTTCCCGGAGCTATTTACCATTGAGCTATTTACCCTATTGAAAAAATGGCAAGAAAGACCCATTTCACACCTTACTTTAATTGATCAGTTCACGGATGCCTATAAGCAGCTTTTTCAACAGGAAGCGAAAGAAAGAGGACAGTTCATTATTGCTGGCTCTCATCTGGAGCAGACCGGAGCAGATCGCTATGAGAATGTTGCGCATATATGGGGACCCGATGGCGAACATTATGCTCACAGTAAGACGCATATTTTCCCGGCTGAACGGGGTTGGTATACTCAGGAAGGCGATAAAATGGCTGTTTTTCAACTGCCATTTGCAAAAGTAGGTTTTAATATTTGTTATGAAGCAGAAATACCGGAGTGTGCCGCGACGCTGGCGGAACAGGGTGTGGAGTTAATTTTAACGCCTTCCGCTACGTTTACTGAACAGGGATTTTGGCGAGTCAGGCATTGTTGCCACGCACGTTGTATTGAAAATCAAATTTATCTTGTTCACTGTTGCCTGGGCGGAAACCCGGGTGGACCACTGCCTGGCTGCTGGGCCCGAAGTTCAATTTTAAGCCCCTGTGATGTCGTGTGGAACAATCCACAAGGTATTATTGCAGAGGCGCATGTCAATCAAGAGGATGTCATTTCAGGAGAAATTAACCTCGATGTTCTATATGAAAATAGACTTGGGGGAGCAGCAACAACGTTCAAGGACAGACGCAGAAAAACAGGCATATATAATATCTGGCCATCACACATTAAATAACAGAATGTGTCCCTTCTATGTATTAACTGGAGGTCGTTATGGGATATTTAAATTTACCTGAGGGTAAAAAGATTGCGGTCAATCTTGGTGTTGATGTAGATGCTCAGTCTTTATGGCTGGGCGGATTTAATCGACCATCGCCATCCTTTATGTCACGAGGAGAGTTTGGTGCACAAGTTGGCGTACCAAGGCTTCTGAAATTGTTTAAAGAAAATAATATCAAAACCACCTTTTTTATTCCCGGACACACTGTAGACACCTTCCCGGAAATCAGTAAAGCGATTTTTGATGCCGGGCATGAAATCGCTCACCATGGCTACTATCATGAAAACCCGACGCTGGTGAATCGTGATACAGAACACCGACTTATGGATCTGGCGTTCGCCTGTTATAAAAGACATTTCGGCATACGTCCGGTGGGATACCGTTCTCCCTATTGGGATTATAGCGAGAATACGCTGGATCTTCTGGAGGAAGCCGGTTTTCTCTATGACAGTAGCCTGATGGCGAGAGATTTTGTGCCTTACCATCCTCAACGTTGGCAGGTGAATTGGGAGACGGGAAATATCGCTGGCCCGGCCAGCGCGATTCTGGAAATTCCTGTTAGCTGGTATCTGGATGATTTTCCCGCACTGGCGTATACCGGCAACCAGGAGGGGATGAGCGATACTGACGGTGTTCTGCGACGCTGGAAGGATATTTTTACCTATGCTTATAACCATCAGGAAAACGGTTTATATGCGATGGCTCTTCATCCGCAGATAATCGGTCATGGGCATCATATGATGATGTTGTCACGTTTGATTGAACATATTAAAGGGCATGATGGCGTATGGTTTGCAACCTGTGAAGAGATAGCCAGTGTCTGGGTGGATGACGAAGAGGATCGACAAAAAATGCTCCGTCCTGATGTTCGTGGCGTAGCGCCGGTTCCGGATGATTATGGCTGGCCAGGCAAATGATATCACCTCATGACAATGTTAATATCAGTCGGGTAACGGATTACCCGGGCAGAAGTTACCTGTTTGCCCGCTCGTTAATGCATATTGTCCATCAGAAAGGGAGGCTATCCTGGGACATATAAAATCTTTTTTATTTCGGTCAAAACGTTAATCAACAAGAATAGTTTGTTTTTTGATTTAAATCATTTTTTGTGTTCACAGGAAAATAAGTAAATAACATTTATAATGTGAGTATTAAGAAAAATAAAATTTCCATAGTGATTAATTTTTATTTAAGGCTTTGATTTTTAATGTTTTTATATGTGTTAATTGATGTAAATCAATTTGGAATTTTTTATTAAATAAGTAAAAATTAAGTTGATATTTGCTTGTTGATGTGTTTTTTATATATAGCTGACTATTATTCTGAAATGTCAATTTTTGAATAACGACGCTGTGATATCGGCACCAGGGATACTTTGCGATAAAAGGGATTGAATATGGCAGAGAGCGTTCAGTATAACCTCAATTGTATTTGGCCACAGCGGGCCAAAACCCTCTATTGCATTGCAACCAGCCGAATAACGTTCATCAGACGCGGGTAAACGTTGGCAAAATCCCTGCAAACCTGGCGCTTTTCACGCTGTATTTTTGGTAGTTGCGCTTTTAATAAGAGTCACAAGCGTTGGCCGCCGGTATTCGTCTGGCTGCTTAACTGCCACCTGATCAACAAGGAGATAAATCATGGATGTGATTTTTTTAAAGCTCGACAATATCAAAGGCGAAAGCCAGGTTGAAGGCTTTGAAGATCAGATAGAGATCATGTCTTATAGCCACAATGTGGCAATGCAGGTAAATAACGATGTTAGCCTCACTGAGCGGACTTCCGGGCGCGCGCATGTTGGTGAAATGTCGCTCACCAAATTTGTCGACCTCGCCACGCCTGTGCTCAATGAGTACTGCTGTAGCGGGAGGCTAATTAGAACAGCGGTGCTGACGTTGTGCCGCAATGACGACGGCAAAATGCGGTCGCTTATCGTTTATACCCTGACAAACGCGCTGATATCACAACTCAGTGTTAGCGGCGGCGCCGGCGGTAAGCCGGTGGAAACGATGTCGCTGAACTTCACGAAAATCGAATGGCAAATCACTGCCGAGAAATCAGACGGCGCTCAACAGGAGTCCAGATCGTCAGTATGGGATCTGGCGATGGACCAGATAGGGAAATGATGATGACGCCAACCATTCCGGTCGCGCTATTCGACAGGCTCTTGGTTGAGGGGATAAGCCCACATGAATTGGTACGCCGCAAGTTAATGTGTTTATTCAACTCTTGCGCTGTGGCAGGTGGCGAGACATTACCGCCGCTGCTCACTCGGGGTATGCCGGAATGGCACGAGGTGAATGTGGGTGACAAACGGGTTCTCAACTGGTTTTGCCGTGAGCTTCGCGCTGCTATTTTACGTTATGAACCGAGCATCAACATGCTGAAAGTCAGTGTAAAAGATGCCCATCATCAGACGCTGGCGTTGTCTTTGGAAGCGATGTTACAGGATGAGTCTGAACCGTTAAGACTGGAGATAGCCTACTCTAACGGTAGATGGCGCTAGTAATGCAGAAAAGAAGATAGTGTTAGGAATTCTGTGTCATTCCAGTAATATACAATCAAAAAGGAATGACACATGTCCCAGCCCTTCGATTTCGACAAAGCACTTAAAGCCCTCCAGTCCGGTCAGGTATTAACGGGCAATGATGGTATTTTAGAGCTATTAA